>JAQBGS010000295.1:0-2694 GCA_032128535.1 Nitrospirota bacterium | reverse complement strand
GCGATAAGATCAGTTTTTTGTACATGTGATATTCCCGGGTGGATGTTGATGCTGGAAAGCGCGTTATGGGTACGACCCTTGAGAGGATACAAGAGTTCATCGGGCAGAGTTTATCAGGGAGAAAATGTGGGGTCGAATAAGGTTGCGGCGGATGACTACAAAGTCATCCGCCGCGGTGTCCCGACACACTTTAGTCGGGTGGCGAGTTTTTCGGCCATCCCGTGCGTGTGAAAGCAAATCCGTCTGCCCCCCCCTTCTTAATCAATACGATACGCCACTATTTGAGTTTATGCAAATGTGGCTAAATGCAAGATGGCACGAAATATCCGATTCTGGAGAGTCCCTGGTCAATTAGTCCTCTTCAAACTCAACGTTGGTGTCAGCTCCGGGCTCAATGCTGTCGACAACGTAAACCACCGTGGTGCCTTGATAAGAGGTCGGCCTACCCGGGCGGCAGCCAAGGTGCTGAGTGTGAGTGCGCCGGCGCCGATGGTGAGCCGCCATCCCACTTCATGGTCATCATGATCTTCCGCGGCACCGGCTTTGCTCCTTCTTCCACCCACAACTGCACATCAATTTCTGCGCCGCGTAATGCGATGTGGTGGCAATCGACCCCACCGATGCGGCTCTTGTCGGAAAGGTAAAGGATCTCTGCCAGACGCCACCCAGTGACTTGTACACCTGCTCAGGGTATGTGGTGACGGTGCCCTCGGTTGAGGCCAGTACATCCTGCTGTTGCTTTTCGTTGCGCCACGAGTTGTTCTTGGAAATACATACCTCTGGCAAAAATTGATTTAGTTGACATAAATATTATTTATCGATTGACATAACGTTGACAGAAGGTCGATTCACGGACCATACTGATTGACAATATTATTTAAATTGGTTGACATAAAATTGACAAAACGTTTCCGCGGGAATTCCGATGTCCACTCCTGAATCCATCGTGGCGTTCTTGCAAGAACAGGGAAGTTCGGGTAGCAGAGCGCTTTGCGCGCATCTGGGCATCAGCAGGCAGGCGCTCAATATCCATCTCAACCGCCTCATCGACGAGGGCAGTGTCGTTCGCACCGGCGCAACAAGGAACACGCGTTACTCGCTCCCAGGTCATCTGCCGACGCCAAAACAATATCGCGGCGAGTTCCATACCAAAGGCCTTGACGAGAACCAGGTATTTCAACGCCTTGCACTCAGTCAGAACCTGACCCACGCACTGAGTCCTGACGCGGAAGCAGTATTCCAGTATGTCTTTACCGAAATACTCAACAACGCGATAGACCATTCGGAATCCAGAAAAGTGCGGGTAACAGCCGTTTTGGAAGCGCAATCTGTCAAGGCTGAGATCAAGGACAATGGAATCGGGATATTTTCATCCATCGCACAAAAACTGGGCTACCCCGACGAACACGATGCCTTGCTCCAATTGGTCAAAGGCAAGACCACCACGATGCCGGAAGCGCATTCTGGCGAGGGGATTTTCTTCTCGTCAAAAGCTGCTTCAATCCTGGTCATTCGCTCTCACCAGATACAGGTGGAGTGGAACAAAAAGTTGAAGGACGTATTCGTTTCGAACCGTCGCCATGTGAAAGGAACCCATGTTCAAATCGAAGTACGCCGTGATTCCAGGACAAGACTCGAGGACATTTTCAATGAATTTGCCCCACAAGAGTTCGATTACCAGTTTTCCAAAAGCAGAGTTCACGTGAAGCTGTTGGGTAACAAATACATTTCTCGTTCGGAAGCCCGCCGTCTCGTGGTGAACCTGGAAAAATTCAAGCTCATCGAACTCGATTTCAAAAATGTCGAAAGCATTGGGCAGGGATTCGCAGATGAAGTGCTCCGGGTGTTCAAGACCAATCATCCGGGTATCGTCATCCATGCGGTGAACGCCAGTCCCGCAGTTGGAGCCATGATCCAACATGTGAAGGGATAGGGGAATTTGGGGGCGGGCGTGTTGCTATTGCTTCCCGGTACTATCCTCTGATTCCTTCAAATACTGATCGAGCGGCACCAGCAGGTTCTGCGCGCTACTCATTTCTCCGGAGAGTGCCTGGGCTTCGACGATCATCTCGGTGGACAGGCCACGTGTGGCAGAAATATTCTGTTTGGCGTGGTTTTCAGGTGAAGGATCCAGGGTTGCAGACACCAGCAGCAGCGCCACGCCCGCGACCTTGTTTTCTTTCACACCCTGGCCGCGTACATACAGCATGCCCAGGTTGCCGATGGCCAGTGCATCCCCCTGTACCGACGCCTTGCGATACCACTCTTTCGCTTTTGCGTAATCAATTTCGGCGCCACGACCATTTTCGTAGAGCACCCCCAGGTTGTATTGCGCGGCCGCATTCCCTTGCGCGGCGGATTTGCCATACCAAACCACCGCTTCCTTCTCGTCTTTGCCAACCCCGATACCTTGCTCGTACATCAGAGCCACGTTGAACTGGGAATCGGCGTGGCCCTCTTTTGCAGCGGCGAGAAACTCCTGGTAGGCGAGTGGCAGGTTGTTAGCTTCATAGGCTGCGATCCCAGCCTCGAAATTGGTATTCTCCTTAGCTTGAGCCAGGGTCTCGACCGTAAACGCCATGGTGGCAAGCAGGCTTGCGCCGAGCGCAAGGATCAGGGATCTGAATGGATTCATTAAGGGGATGATCTTACTTACCTAAATGCTTATCAAGAAAAACCGAAATCTTCTGCAGC
>JAQBGS010000294.1:0-4236 GCA_032128535.1 Nitrospirota bacterium | reverse complement strand
ACAACCGTAGCCTGACTTTGGCTTTTCGCTCGCAGGATGGGTCGACGGTTGATCTTCGGTCAGGAACCTATTCCCTGCCATTTGGGACATTGGCGGTTGATCTTACCCAAGAAGATGTTCAGTGGCACAACCGCAAGCTGGTCAATTTCATTCCCACCGCAGAACTGGAAGTGCGTGGCCTTCAGAACCGGTATCGGAAAGCCGGAGTCGGCGTCCCCCTGGCGGCCCAACAAGTGCCAATGGGTCCGGAGGAGGGCTTGCAGATTGCCAAAGGGAAGCTACCGGTCACCGCCTTTATGCGGGTGAACAGCCTGTTGACCCAACTGTCCCAGGGTACCGTTCAGGCCGAGTGGGAAATCTATAACGCCTATGATCATCGGAAGATCACGATTAACGGCCAGGAGGTGCCTCTGGAAATCGAGTTCACGTCTTCTCTAGCCGCCAGTCTGGCCGAATCACCGGTCTGGGAACGAGAACTGAAAGGATTCTTCCTGGGAGATTTAGTCGCTGGAACGCCAGCTCAATTGGCCGCGCTCGAACCCTATCGTCCGGGACGAGTTCCCGTGGTCTTTGTGCATGGGACGGCATCCGGCCCCGGGCGGTGGGCCGACATGGTCAATGATTTGATTGTCGATCCCAAAATCCGTGATCGGTTTGAGTTCTGGTTTTATACCTATGATACCGGGAATCCTATTCTGTATTCGGCATCGTTGTTCCGTGATATCTTACAGAAAACCGTTCGTCACCTGGATGAGAAATATCATGACCCGGCCCTCAACGACATGGTCATTATCGGCCATAGCCAGGGAGGACTGCTGACGAAACTCGTCGCCATCGATAGCGGCACCACATTTTGGGATTTCTTTAGTTCAAAGCCGCTCGAAGAGATGGATCTCTCTCCTGAGACACGGGAAATGCTCCAGAAGGCTCTGTTTGTCAAACCGCTTCCCTTCGTGAAGCGCCTGATCTTTATCTCCACGCCCCAACATGGGAGTTATGTGGCTGGAAGCTGGGCGGCTCAGCAAATCTCCAAGTTCGTGAAACTGCCTGGCCAGGTGGTTTCAGGCTTTGCGAACTTGGTTACCCAAAATTTTGATGCGCTCAAGTTGAATCTAAAGGGCGGTCGTTTTGGCAGTGTGTCTGGGATGGAACCGGGAAGCCCTCTCATGACAGCCTTGCCGCCTCTGCCACTGGCCCCGGGAGTGTCCGGCCACTCGATCATTGCGGTAAAGGATGAAGGTCCGTTAGAAGAAGGCACCGATGGTGTGGTCAAATATACCAGCGCCCATCTCGATGGACTCGATTCAGAATTCATCGTTCGGTCAGGACATTCTTCTCAGTCGAATCCTCATACCATTCAGGAAGTCAGACGGATTTTATTACTTCATGCGGAGGAATTGTGTCGCACCCAAGGTGTGTGTCACTGATGAATGCCACGCCGTATGTCGATCTGATCCAACGTCTGTCGTGCCGTCTAAGAAGTACGTGCCCATCAAGGATTGCCTAGCAGGAGAAAACAAGATGATGGGCAAGAGTGGGCACCTCTGTGGAAGCAAACCCCGGTCTCCGTCATCGTCTGCAGACTGTTGCGAAAGACGCCAGGCTTTTTAATGGATCCATTCACACCGATGCCATTACAATCCCACCTCTCATCCGTGGAATTTCTTTGAGGAGGAATGTAGGACCTGAGCGTTGCGAGTCGAAAGGTTGAGAAAGGTCTGCTACATTCTTCTCCCATAGGACCAGAGCCGGCGGAAAGCATGCTGGACAACCACCAATTTACACTTTTGATTGTCGCGGTAGGACTGGGAGCTCTCCTGGTCTCCTTTAGTACGGTCTATCATTAAGGAGATTGATGTTCTCACGGCAGAATTGGAAGCTTCGCAAGGGGAATCATCGGGTGCTCAAGAAGGGGGAAACCCGGAAGCTAGTGAGGCTTTCACGAAGCAGAGAGCAGAAATTGGTCAAAGAATTGAGTCCCTCGCTCTGAGTCTTCGACATGCAATGCTATCTGTTGTTCTTCTCCTTGTCTTTCTCATCCTCTTAGCGCTCAGGATGTTCCTCTGGTCCTGGCAAATACTACCCGATGTCATGCCAAGCAGGGCACCTGGTCGATTCCTCTGGTTTGATAGGGCACTCGTGGCAGTTCTGGTTGTCCTCCTCCTCCACCTTGGTGTTTCTCACCTCGTGTTAGGTGTCCCATTATTTTTTTTAATCAACTGATGGGAGGCTTATCTTTGCCCGAAGGTAGTCGAAGGTCTGGGCTCAGGCCTATTGTTGGTACCTGCCTGGCAACCTACAAGACGTTTCCGACATGACAAAATGCGGCCAGTGGCAACCTCGACCAAGTGTGCTCGCGATCGGCAATTCCATCGTAGGGAGGACCGTCAGTTGCCGCCACTCGAATTGCCTCGTGACTTCTGTGGGGGACACTGAATCGGATCGTGAGAGAATGACATGAATAATTTACAAGAAAGGGCATGACTGATGGGATTAATCATAAGACTTGTCGTGGTGCTATCGTTGTTGGCCTTCTTTGGGTGCTCCAGTATCTCTGTCAGTTCTGATTTTAATGAATCGGCCGACTTTAGTGAGTTGAAGACATTTGCCTGGATGCTGAAAACGCCCAAAGGAGACATCGATCTTGGTGGGGTCAATCAACTGGACCAGGAAAGGATTCAGGACGCGATCGCCGCCGAGCTTGCGAACATGGGATACCTTGAAATCATGGCTGGAGATTCAGATTTCCATGTAACTTATTTTGTTCGGACAGAAGAGAGAATTCAGGTCCAACCTATGGGAGGTCCGTTAATAAGGCCATACTGGGGTATGGGCTACGCAGAAGTTTACCAATACGAGGAAGGCACGCTTATCATCGATCTGGTTGATGCGAAGCAGCAGCATATCCTTTGGCGTGGGGTTGCTAAAGGAGTGTTGAATTGGCGCGGAACCACAGGGGGGAAAACCCAGCTGATCAGTGAGACGGTCCAGAAAGTTTTGGCACAATTCTCCCCCAAACGTTGACGATGAGTCACTGTTGGCTGTGTTGTATTTTAAATGGCCAATAGGGTCCTCATGGATTTCCCCGTGACCATATAAGCATTTGCTCCACGCAATTGCCCTGAGTTTACCTTTTTAGGTAGAGCTCGAACGAAAATTCTCCGGCAGATGGACACGAAATAACCGAGCCCGCATTTTCGGGTACAACTTCATGGTACGGCGCAGGTCTTTTTGTTCATGGCATGGCAGATCAACCGTACCTCGAGAAGTTCCTTTCAATCTTTATGACTGGAAATGGATGAATGTGTCGATCTGTCGGGATTCTGGCCCACCTGTTTCGCAACGGCGGCCATCCTTGTAGCGGATGGCAATTCCTGTGAGCGATCTCACGGTTGTGTCATACATCATGGGCGTTCCCATGCCGTAGGGAGAATACATGTATCCACCTACAGAGTATCCACCGCCCCCACCGTAGCCACCACCCATCCCGTACGAAGCATACCCCCATCCTGGGTAGCTGTAGTTGTAGGCATAGCCTCCGTAGGCGGGAGTGGCGACTGTCCGTTTGGTCCCGTTATGGAGCACCACGGCATCAGCCCCCAAATCAGCCGCTTTTTTGAGAATGGCACCTTCCTCGTCTTCATAACTCACGGCGGAATCCTGGACACTCAATTGGGCAAGGGCGATATGGGCACATTTTGGTTCGAGAGCCATCACTTCCACCTCTAGAGCCGAGTTTTTTGGTGGAAAGGTTTGGCTGGTAAATCGAATGACATCGACTGAGGTGCACCCGCCCATGATGAACCATATTCCCGTCAAACTTATGAGAAGCAATACGTTCGGATATTTTACGCAATCCATTAGTGTCTCCTTGGCTTATCGAAGATATTGTTCAATCAACTTGACTTCTGTTTCTATGCGCAACACTTCGACCCCAGCGCGCTGTTGTCGATATTGGTGCATCGCCTCTTTAAATTCTTTAAGTCGGCCAAGCCAGGCTTGTAAGGCTTCTGGTTTTTCTTCAGGATGATCATGAACTTTCCGCAAGAGTCCCTCCGTGAATCGCAATCCGTCGAGTTGCAGCTTCCATTGTTCCTGATGCAGTTCCCACCCTCTCAGGTCAAGATTCCGGACTTCTTGAATGAGAGGGTCCTTGGAATCCGGAGCCTCACGCAAAAACTTCATCCGATCAGAAATCTTCTCAATGTTGATGGTTAATTCCGTAATATGGCGTTC
>JAQBGS010000293.1:0-4174 GCA_032128535.1 Nitrospirota bacterium | reverse complement strand
CGATCGTGATGCCGCCCTTATCGTTGATCTGGCGGCCCGCAAGATCGTAGCCGTTCTTGGTATTGGCGCCGTTCAGCGCGTATTTTCCGGTGAGAGAGACCGCCGCGCCGATGGTTATGAGATCGTCAGCGCACAGAGCACTGTCAGCGCCGCTTGCGAGGACGAGGCACCCGATGCCCGCCAATAACGCCCCGATCAATAAAATTCGATTGGCCATATTTACTCCCTTCATTGGCCTACTAATATCACTCATGGGGAAGTGGTAGGAGGAATGTTGCGCCCCCATCCCACCGTTTGCCAAAGACGCTCATGCCCCCAAAACAAGCCAATCTTTACTAATGAATCACTCAATCCTGCAAACAACGCCATGGAGACCTCACCGGAAATGATCCATACGACTGTGGTTGTGACTAAGGTTGCGATCACTCGCCAACTCATTCCCTTCACCACGCTGCGTAAATGTGTTTCCATATCTTCCCTCTTGCCCGATGTTTAATTGTCCACATTCATATTATGCAACAATTGGGTTAGGCTCATTACCCAAGGAACCCTAAAGACCGGTTTGAATTTTTGATCGTTTACTCTTTACCTGAACATCTTTTTTAGCAAACACAAAATCTTCCAACGAATAAGTATCAAGTACCGAGGCTATGGCATTCCGTACGTCCAGCATAATTCCTTGAATCGGACAAGTTGTCGTTTCCGCATGTGGACAATCCTCGCATTTTTGATAAGCGGTTTGACTCACACAGGCGATTGGTGCGAGGGGGCCATCTAAAATGCGTATAATTTGGCCCAATGTGATTTCCTTCGGGGCTTTGATTAAAAACACCCCACCATTCATGCCACGACGACTTCCAATGAGCCCAGCATTTTTTAAGGATATGAGGATCATTTCGAGAAAACCCAAAGGAATGTTCTGGCGGTCGGCTAAGACTTTTCGTTGGACCAACCCATGCCCATATCCCTGGGTCAGCTCAATCATCGCTCGGAGGCCATATTCACTTTTTTTGGAGAAGCGCATAATTTACCTTAAAGTTTACTAACTTCATTAACAATAGTAACATCTCGCAACCCATTTTCCCATACGTCTAAAGAAGTATAAATTATCTAGCCACCGATGAATGCCAAGAAAAGCCGCGCATCTCCATCAAAAATTCAATTTCAGACTCAAAAAATGAGCAATTTCTTGTGGATTCTTAGCCATCCTTAGGGAAAAAACGTTTCTAGCACGATACCCGGCAATAAGGGCGGTTGGATGGCTAAAATTGGTGTATTTATTAGGGGATGGCCTGTTTGAACGCACAAGACCGATGTCCGATTTCGGCAAGGTTACAAATTCGGCCATCGACTTTCGGTTGAATCGGCTTTGTACTGGTACGAAGACTATGGCGAAGGCTTTCCTTCAGAGATCTTGCAACAGACGCCCACTTCAGTGGCTTTAGCATGTCATACCCATCACCACCATCGATGAGAAATTTATAGGTGATCGCTTGAAGGGGCCTGGCAGGTAGCTTCATCATTTTTCCGTCTTGCAAAAGCGCTATGGCGTCAACCCTATGCCCTTCTGGCTTGTGCGGATCATGTTGGAAGGCAAAGCCGCTTATCTGAAGCCAATGTCCTTTCCCAGACCAACTTTCCGTCGCCCGCTCCAAGACGGCATCCAATTGCTCTTTGTCGAGTTCGACTTGGACAAGCTCACTGTTATAAGGCAAGAGTTCTTCTAAGTCGCGTTGCGTGATAGGGCCTGGTGGAATATCTTGGTTCACGCGCAGAGAGCCCGCATTGATAAAAGCAATATCGGCATCCTCAACAGCTGCACGGACCTGGTCGGCCACCCAATTACCCAGATTCGTCTCGTAACTCCGGATCTCCAACTCTTCTCCAATAAGAGGGACCGCCGTCTCCCCTATTGTTCGCTGAAGGCACCTTTCAACTTCGTGGTGCTCCGAACAAAACCACTCTGCATGTTCTTTCAAGGCTTGATCAACTTGCTTCTGCATTTCCGGATCCGGGGTTAAGTGATCACGGTCAAGAAAGCGATATCCAAATGAGACAAAAGGCTTCTCCCGGATCATTCGTATACGCACCACCGTGGCGGTCCGGGCATCGGCATCCGCCTTTAAAATCCACCGTCCTTCGATTTCGACATGATGCCGTTGATGTTCGTGGCCACCAATAATTAGATCTGGTCCCCTCTCGCCCAACTTCTCTAGAATTTCACGATCCTTTTCCAGGGCAAGATGCGTTAACACGATCACCACTTCTGCCCCTTGCGCACGTAAAAACTTGGTCTGCTCCTCGGCCACACGAACCGGATTTAGAAATTCTTCCACATAGGCAATCTTGTCCGCAGGCTGCTTATCAGTCGTCAGCCCAAAGATTCCCACGCGAACCCCCCCACTTTGGACAATCCTTGCAACCTGTAAGTTATTCGAAGCGACTAACGGCTCCCCCCCTCTTCCTGAGCAAACCGAATGTTTGTTCCAAGCCATTGAAACTCCGATTGGTCAATCCTGGCTTGCAAGAGAGCTGCATGTTTTCTCTTGAATTGATCAAATTCGTGATTCCCAAATACCACAAACATGCGGGGATCAAAAACCCCAGGAGCCCCATCTAGCCTATTCATCATCTCCACCATATGTGCGCCTTGTGTCCATTCTGAAAGGAGCGAAGGAAACAAAAAATCCCCCGCATGAAGAAAGAGCAAATCAGGATTGCGTTGTTCAAGTTGCCGACGAAGCGCACGAACTAAACTCATTCCTCCTCGCTGTCCACCCTCCACGCCTTCAATCCGGTACACATCGTTCATCGCCAAAACGACCACTTCACGTTCAGACGACTCTTGAGCAAACGCCAAGGCGGGAAAGGAAAGGAATACGAAAAAGAAGAAACTTGGCAGCAAGAGATTCACTTTCAATTTCGTCATATTCAAGAACGCCCCAATATTCTCTTCGATGTCTTTTGGAGATTTTTCCTGATTTAAATCAAGACAAGAGCTCTACTTCTCCCATAGGGAAATAACCAATGGAATGGCTAAGTCCAACGAACAGAGAGAAACAATGCCCCTTGATAAAGATAGGCGATTACAAGGCGGAGGGCGGATTTTGGTGGAGGGCAGGGGAATCGAACCCCCGACCTCGACGTTGCGAACGTCGCGCTCTCCCAACTGAGCTAGCCCCCCACTTTTTTGAACGATGGGATTCGGAAGACTGATACAGAAACTACATATGGCCCTTGATCAGGAATTATAACGAAGCTTCAGGGATCTTGCTATCTCTTCGGCAAAAACTTTTTGGTCTCAACGTTTTTTAAGCACCCAATCCTTCCTATCGAAGAATTTTCACCGTTCGTCCATCAATTTGTAACCGCTCTTGCGCGATCAATTGCAGCGCTTGCGGATAGAGTTGATGCTCCTGTTCTAAGATGCGAGCCGACAGCGTCTCCACAGTATCCGCTTCATGAATCGCGACGGCCTTCTGGCAAACAATAGGGCCTTCATCGACCCCTTCGGTCACAAAATGGACCGAACAGCCACTGACTTTAGCTCCCCATTCTAAAGCCTGCCGTTGGGCATCTAGCCCAGGGAATGCGGGGAGCAGAGACGGATGAATATTGAGCATTTGCGAAGGAAACATCCGAATTAATGCAGGCGTCACAATTCGCATATAGCCTGCCAAGACGGCGCATTCCACTCCATGTTCTTTGAGCACCTTTCCGACCGCCAAATCATAGGCTTCGCGTGGATTCGCTTCTTGTGCAAAGGATTTTGGATCGAGGAAGACCGTCTGAATACCCCGCTCTTTTGCCAGTTCCAGGCCTACGGCGGTGGCTTTATTACTGACCACGACCTTGACTGCAGCATCAAGGGTGCCATCTTGAATCGCATCAAGAATAGCCACCAGATTTGACCCGCGCCCTGATATTAAGACGCCTAATGCTAGTGCCATTGTCTCAATCTTTTATGTTGAATAGGTCAGTTTGACACCGGAAGGGAAACAGGGCCCAATTTCTCCCATCAGCCATCCAGTCATCCCCTGCCCTTGAATAATTTCTAAAATTTTTGCGGCTTCTTCAGAAGGCGCCACGATAATAAGACCGACGCCCATATTAAACACCTGAAACATTTCTTTTTGATCAATTTTCCCGGCTTCCTGAATAACGGCGAAAACAG
>JAQBGS010000292.1:0-10071 GCA_032128535.1 Nitrospirota bacterium | reverse complement strand
ACAGTATACTGAGACTCTAAGGATGAAAACAATTAGGACCTAGAGTTCAGATCTGCTCTGAAATGGTTCTTGGTAACCATATTGTCTCGGGAAAGTTGGTGATGCCGGGTTTCGCCCCGGCGGACGTCGGATATTCAACTGTTCCTGGTCCCAACCCTGTCATTCTCGACATTTTTCATCGAGAATCCATCTGGTCTTTCTTGGGCGCCTATCTCCATTGCTGAGATGACAAAAAATACTGAATATGTAACACTTCCCCTCTTACTTACGCCTTTGTCGATATGGGACTAAAGGTAGGATATCCTGACCCAGAGAAAGAGCTATACGGACCAAAAGATTTGCTAGTTGGGATGCTAGGGAAATAAACGAATTAATTCGTTTGGCGGAAGAAAAACGACTTAGTGGTAATTTCGTCGAAGCTGAAAAATTCTTTTTAAAAGCAGCGGAATTAGGTAGTGGTCACGCTGCTCATGAACTTGGAATCCTTTATAAAACCGGTGAAGGAGGTATAGAGACAGACCATGAAAAGAGCCAATATTGGCTTGAGAAGTCATTGGCTTCTGGGTTTGAGGAGACAATTGCAAGTGATCCAAAATGGTTTAGAAAATCAACCTAACAAGGCCATTCAACCAGAATGCAAATTTCGATGGCACTTCATTATTTTGTTCCATGGATTGGGAATTGGAATCCTTCCAGTCCACTTCATTAAGCAAAAATGGAACTCGCCATTTGTTCTGCCTCTTCGGTACAACGCATGTCGGCCACTTCTTGAATTTGCGGATTGTTTTTCGTTTCTGACCTCTACTGGCTGGCTCCTGGGTCGGACGCTCGTATTACTAGGCAGGCTTTTTTTGAGCCATTCGGCAAGACTCACGACAGACTTCTCAAGTTGGTCATCCATAAGGACTCATTGTTTCCGCAGTATTCTCTGGCCTGGTGGTGTGGCCGAGCAGTGCAGCTGACCCCGGATTAAAGGCGAGCATTGTTTGAGCGTAGCGAGTTTGCGCGCCGCCGGGGTCGGCGAACCGCGCAGGGAACCCAAAGGGCCACATTACGGCCAACATGGTTTTGGGTCCTTTTGCCGAAACAAAAGGATCTCGGCTGCCGGGCCGAAACCCGGCAACA
The DNA here is from genome assembly GCA_032128535.1 of Nitrospirota bacterium. Lineage (GTDB taxonomy): Bacteria > Nitrospirota > Nitrospiria > Nitrospirales > UBA8639 > Nitrospira_E. Next base: position 8,946 of record JAQBGS010000292.1, on the reverse strand, counting down.
TCAAAAATCACTTAAACATTGTCCTTGGACAAACGAGTAAGAGCGGTTCCACCAATCGGCAGTTTGTTTGAAAGATCCAAGATTGATTCCCAATAAAAAATGTTGGGAATGACAACATAAGAGATTGGGTCGTTAGCGAAAGTGACCCGCCGTTATCGAATACCAAAAGTGGATTGGACAATTCCCCCTCTTCCCATTTTCCGACGCCTTCAGCCTAACCCTATCTGATCAAGCATCTTGCCAGTTTGACCGTGAAAAATTCTTTTGATACGGTCCTCCACTAGTTTTCTAGCCTATTATTCCGTAGTCTTCGCTTCCCTGTGGACATTACTCAGTATTTAGACCAGCAGCGTCAACGGGTTGACCAATTTCTGGAGCAGAGCCTTCCAGCCAGCTTGCGTGACCCAGAGAAGCTTTATGACTCTATGCGGTACAGCTTGCTGGCTGGGGGCAAGCGCGTACGTCCCATTTTGACGATCGCGGCGGCCCAAGCGTTAGGGTATGACCATGATGCCATGTTACCCTTTGCCGCTTCTTTGGAATTCGTTCACACCTATTCGCTGATTCATGATGATCTGCCCGCGATGGATGATGATGATTATCGCCGGGGTCGGCTTACCAACCATAAGGTGTATGGCGATGGGATGGCGATTCTGGCCGGAGATGCCTTGCTCACCATGGCCTTTGAATTATGTAGCCAGGATTCGGGAGGCAATGGCCTCACAGCCAGTCAACAATTACATATTGTCAGGGAGCTGGCGTATGGCTCAGGCCATCAAGGTATGGTGGGTGGGCAGGTGATGGATATTCAGGCCGAAAACCAAGAGGTTGAACTGGCGCATCTCCAAAAAATTCATTCCCATAAAACCGGACAATTGATTCGGGCGGCTGTCCGTATTGGTGGGATTATTGGTGGCGCCTCGTCCACGCAACTCGAATCCCTGACCGGCTATGCAGAAGATATTGGTTTAGCGTTTCAAATTGCTGACGATGTCCTGAATATGGTGGGCACGCGTGAAGAGTTGGGGAAGGATGCAGGGACGGACGAAAAGCGAGGGAAAAAAACCTATCCTTCATTTTTTGGCATTGATGGGGCTCGGAAATTAGGCGAAGAATGTGTCGATCGAGCGATCAATCGACTGAAATCCTTCGATCAGCAAGCCGATCCTCTGCGACACATTGCTACCTATATTATTAGGCGGAGGAATTGAGCCTCTGTAAATGAGGGATGAAAAAGCGTTTCCGTTGTATGAAGCACCGAAGCTGAGTCACTTTCAGTTGCAAGTGTGATTGCGCTACAGTTGAGTGAAGTGACGCAATTGAAGCATCTCTGACGTTCGCATTAATCTTCACTCTTCTTTCCATTCTTTTTTTGACACCCGATTTTCCTTGAGTCTGGGATCTCACCTAAGATTCTCATGAAAGTTCTTATTACTGGGTCATCGGGATTTATTGGAGCGGCGGTCACACGAGCTGTGGTCGCCAAAGGTGATGAGGTAAGGGTCTTAGTTCGCGCTACCAGCAATCGGAGTAATCTCGATGGATTGCCGGTTGAAACCGTTCAAGGTGATTTGCAGGATCCTCAGTCTTTAAAAAAGGCCGTAACCGGTTGTCAGGGGATCTATCATGTGGCCGCCCATTATGCGTTGTGGGCTCAAGATCCTTCGACGTTTTATCAAGTGAATGTGGAGGGCACCAAACATCTCTTTCGCGCGGCCGAGGCTGCGGGGGTTGAACGTATTGTGTATACCAGTACCATTGGGGCAATTGGGTTGCCGAGTGATGGAGGGTTAGGGCATGAAGAATTATTTCCTTCCGAAAGCCAACTTTCCGGTGATTATAAACGATCAAAATTTTTGGCCGAGCAAGAAGTGCTCAACATGGCGCGACAAGGATTGCCGGTGGTGATTGTCAATCCTACTGCTCCAGTTGGGGAGAGAGATGTGAAGCCCACGCCAACAGGTCAAATTATTGTAGATTTCATGAAGGGGAAGATGTTTGCGTATATTGAGACCGGGATGAACTTAATTGATGTGGATGATGTGGCGTTGGGACATGTGCGCGCGATGGAGCGAGGCCGGATCGGTGAACGGTATATTTTAGGAAATCAGAACCTCATGTTTCGAGAAATCTGTCAGATGCTCAGTCAATTGACGGGCGTGCCTGCGCCACGTATTCGATTACCATGGAGGTGGATCGTTCCACTTGCCCATGTGAATACCTGGATAGCCAATCATGTCACCCACAAAACGCCCCGCGTTCCCTTGGAAGGGGTGAGGATGGCCAAGTATCGAATGCATTATGATTGCACGAAAGCTCGTACAGAGCTTGATCTTCCCCAAACATCAGTGGAAACGGCCCTCAAGAAAGCGGTACAGTGGTTTCGCCAATACGGATACGCCTAACTCAATTTCTGTACGACGCCACTCTCTACATTAAAAAAGTCACACGTTGGAATTTATTTTCGACCTTGCGAATACGGTTATCCTTCGACCCTATATTTTTGTGTTTCTTGGGGTCTCATTATAATATGGCGCTCAGCAACTGTTAGGTTGGAAGAGAACCTGTCGGTTGTTTGGTATCACATGGGCCACCGCGTTTATCTGTGAGTTTTCTTTGACACGGATTGGGATTCCCTTTGGGCACTATTTCTATACCCGCTCGACTGAGGGGCAGGAGCTCTACATTTTTAACAGTCCCCTTATGGATTCGCTCTCTTTCTCCTTTCTCCTCTTTGCCAGCTACTGTGTGGCGCTTGTCTTTGTGCTCCCACATGCGAAAATAGATAAACGCCGGGGCTGGCTATTTGATGCTGCTCTGCGGACCTCCTGGCCGGTCGCCGGACTGACAGTTGTCTTGTTCACGTTTTCCGATGTCATTATTGATCCGGTGGCCTTGCAAGGCGAGCGATGGTTTCTGGGAAAGATCTATGGATATCCTCATGAGGCCCTCTACTTCGGGGTTCCTCTCGCCAATTTTGTCGGATGGGCCGTGGTCGGGTTTGTGTCCATTTTTGTCTACCGGTGGGTAGAGCGAGGGCCTTACAAGGCTGCTTCCGTTCCCCAAGAAGTCGTCTGGTGAGAATTATTTCTCGGTATCGGCTTATTCTACGGCGTATTGGCATTTAATTTGGGTGTGACCTTTTGGTTTGGGGAAGTCTTCATGGGAATCGTCGGCTGTTTTATTTTTACTCCGCTGACCGTGGCCCTTCTCGTCACCCTATCGCGAGGAGCGACGTTCTCAAGCGCTTCTGAAGGGTTCAAGTAAGGCCAATTTTTGACAAGAGATTCGATTCCAAGGGCGGCTTTTGCTTGAGGCCGTGACCAGGAGGCCGGTATGATACGTGTATGAAGGGATTTTTTATTCGATGTGGAATCACGGGGTTCGCCGTTTTGTTAGCGAGCCAAATCATTCCAGGCATCGAAATTCTCAGTTTTGGATCAGGTTTGGCAGCGGTCGTGATTCTGGCGTTTTTGAACGCCATTCTTCGTCCCATCCTTTACCTGCTCTCGGTGCCCTTTATTTTGGTGACGTTGGGTTTTTTCATGGTGCTGATCAATGCTTTTTTACTCTACCTGGTAAGTGGGATTGTGAAGGGCTTCCTCGTCTCAGGGTTTTGGCCGGCGGTTGGAGGTGCTATTCTTATTAGTATCGTGAGCGGCATTCTCAATCTATGGATTTCAGAACAAGGGCGTATTGAAATAGTCACCCGTTCACAAACGGGGCGAAAAATTCGGCATATCAATTAATGTAGGAAGCGGATCCCTGCCCCGCCTCAAGTCTTCTGAAAGTCAGCAATAATTTGAGGGGGTCAGTGTGAATGGAGGGATCTGATTCCTTCAATTCTCAAAAGATAAAAAAATTATGGTGAAAGAGAGGAATTCCATGCATGGCCAACCGTCTTGAATCGACCTTACCGACTCAGCAGCAAAGCACCCTCCAAAAAATATTGACATCCGCAGTCAATGAGGTCGGTATGGAGGCCGCCTTGGTGGCCATTATGGAACATGAAGGGGGACCCCTCATTGAACAAGTCTCCCGAGGGTTTTCTTCACGAGAAATTCGAGCCATTCTCCGGGCCTTGTCTCTGGAAGAACTGAAAAGTGTCAGTCCGCGAAATGCGACAGATGGCACGGAATTAAATAATGTTCTTCGTCTGCGAATGGTGACACCCGGGACCAAAGTGGCCCTTGCCCTTCCATTAAAATTTGGTGGGCGGGTCTATGGCACGCTGGTCCTGGCCCGTCGTGAAAATGTGGCGTTGACGAAACGAGAAAAAACCACGCTCTCGACGAATGTCAATTTTATTACGGAAGAGCTCAAAAAAGCCGGGCTCTTTGGCTCCTCGGTCATTTTGGGAAATCCCGTTGTGGCGAATGAACCGCTTGGTCTTCCAGAGAGCGAAGAACGAGTGGCTGTAGCTCGCACCTATACGAATGAGCATGTGCAGGAACGGATTGCTAATATTTTAACGGAAGTGGACGACGGCGTGTCGTTTGAACGCGGATGGGTGACCATCTATGACCCGTTATTGGCGTCATTAGAAGTGCTTGGCGTACTTGGGACTCAAAAGCGCGATCTGAGTCCTGGGCAGCAGCTTTCTCTGGAAGATTCTGCATCCGGCTGGGCTGTTCGTCACCGAAAGGCACGGAGCGATAATAATTTGGCATCAACTCAGGGACGTTTCCATGACTATAAACAATTATTTAAGGATAAATTTACGTCCACGATCGTCGTCCCGTTTTTTGTGAGAGGGCGAGTAGCGGGCACTCTCACATTGGCCTCGAAGAATCCCAATCAATTTGACCACAATGGAAGTGATCCGAAAGCCCTCGAATCGGTCACCGCCAAGCTCGTGGAATTATTTGAAGACCCCTCGTGTCATCTCTCGGTGATGGAACCAGCCCCGATTCAGTCCGAGCAACAGGTGGCTAAAGGCGGGCTCGTGCTACCGGTCGTTCCTGAAGGGGGAGATGTGCGCAAGGAAGAACGGCGAGCCGCTCTTCAGGAGGTGAGTTCGTTTCTCGCGACGGAGATTCGAGAACCCATCGGGTTTATTCGTGCTCAATTGGAAGAAATTACCACAGATTCCGAACTGGATTTTGATTCACAAACACGTGTGGAAAATGCCATGCGGGATATGATCCGGATGGAAACCGTCCTGAATGAGATTTTGGATTTTGCCAAGCCATTGGAGCTGGATCGAAAATTGTGCCGGGTCCAGGATTTATTGGATGAGGCTTTTTCTATGGTGTCCACTGATTTACGGGTGAATCGCATTGAGGTGGTCAAAAAAGTCCCAGCCCGGTTGGCCCAAGTACGTTGGGATGAAACTAAAATGCAGCATGTCTTTCTCTGTATTTTTAAAAATGCCATAGAAGCCATGTCTCCCGGTGGACATTTACGGGTAGAAGTGATGCTGACTCGGGCCCGCAAGCCCGAACTCCAAATGGTGATTGCTAACGACGGGGTGCCCATCCCGGCCGAACTTGTGGATAAAGTCTTTGAGCCCTATTTTACCACCAAGCGCTCAGGTACCGGATTAGGCTTAGCGACGGTAAAAAAAGTCGTGGAAGAACATCAAGGAAAGATTAGTATTGCCAGTGAACCGGATAAGGGAACAACGGTCACGATCTTAATGCCGGTTCCAAAGCCCAGGACACCCTATCGTCCCCGTCGCCCGGTCCGCTGAACGAGTGGAGGGGATTCATAGGGGAAAAAGTCCAGATTCTTAGCCATTTTTCTCTACAGGCTTGACACCACCGTCTATTCTGCCTAAGATTCCGCTCTTCCCTTGAACGTTGAAGATCACATGAATACATTGTGACCATTTTCTATTGTTAACCCGTTATAACTAACAAAGGAGCGGTCTTATGAAAGCGATTGGAATTATTATTGGGACGGTAGGTGCGAGCTGTTTTGCCCTATCCATGGCCTTCGCCAATCCAGGGATGTTACCCAACCATCCAGGATATCCAGCAAAGGGGAAGTCTCCGGCCACTGGCCAATCAACGGCGAATGACCAGGGACAGACAAATGCAGTCGGTAACGCCACACTTGAGCTCTCTCAGGAAGATGGGACTGCACATGCCATGAACGATGTCAGTGATGCCAACCGAGCACGGATCACAAAATCCATGGGTGCCGGGCGATTACCACAAACTGACACGATGAACACGGTTCCGATCAATCCAGCTGGTGCGACCTCAACCGTCATTAAATAAGAAATTCGGTTCTCTCAGTTCTGAAAAAAAAGGGTGCCAATTATGGCACCCTTTTTTTGTGTTTTTTTGATGAGATAGGGCATTGTGTGATGTGTCTTCGTGTAGAACCACCCAGAAAAGACTAGGGTTTCCTTCCTTGCCCAGGAAAAACCTACCGTGAATCGGATAAACACTGAGCTAGCCCGTATTGTAAAGGATCAAATTCGCTCTCAAGGTCCCATGACCTTTCGGGACTTTATGTCAGCTGCGCTTTTTCATGAGACGCATGGGTTTTATACTCAAGCCCCCTCTATTGGCAGTTCTGCCGGCCCGTTTGACACCAGCGCCAAATTTTCCGCTTTTGGGTTTGGGGTGGCTCAAGCCATTACTCAGGCTGCCCAAGTGATCGGTGGCCCCCTTCGAGTTCTGGAACTCGGAGGAGGAACGGGTCAATTAGGGGCATGTATGACTTCATTCCTCGCAATCCCTCATGACTATGTTGTGCTTGAAACGAGTTCTGGATTACGAGCCAAGCAGGCTGAAAAGGGGTTGAAAACGGTGAAAATCTTAAAAGGACTTCAGCCTACCGCCACAGTTGTGTTTGGCAATGAAGTATTAGACGCCCTTCCGGTTCACCGAGTCATGGGGTTGGCTAACGAGGAGGTGTGTGAGTTATTCGTGGATCTGGATGAAAATGGAGAATTGTGTGAACAACCTGGCGAATTATCGACACCAGAATTACATCAGCGATTACATCAGGAGCATATTCATCTTGGGCGGGGACAGATTGCTGAGGTGTGTTTGGAAATTAGGCCATTTTTTCAAGAGCTGTGGCGGGTAGTCAACCCAGGCTATATCATATTTGTGGACTATGGTGACAAGGCGTCAAATATCTATTCATATCGTCATCGCAATGGGACATTGCGTTCCTATTATCAACAACAACAAATTCATGATCCATTTTTTGCGGTTGGCCAACAAGATATGACGGCAGATGTCGATTTTACCGCCGTCATCTCTGAAGCGACAGCTTTAGGGTTGGAGTTGGCTGGTTGGACTTCACAGGGGGCATGGCTCACCAACCTTGGCATTCAGAATTATGTCGGGACGGAGAAGGATTCAGTTTCAAGGCAGCAGGAAGTGAATCTCCTGACGGGAAAAGCCAGTTTGGGTAGTGCGTTTGATGTGCTCATGTTTAAAACCCCTGGTTTACCTGATGGCCCTGGTCTCCATCCTGTGGATGAAAGAGATTTGTCAAATTTCCATCAGACCTGACAAAACTCACCACAATCTTCTCACATGCTATCTCAGGTACCTCTGGTGTCGGCTATAAACTATCTATTGCTTGGTTAAGGATCTCCAGGGATGCTGAAGGGCCTCAAAATATTTTTTTCAATTTCTTGACACAAAATGTATGTACAGACTATTTTTTCCACACAAAATGTTGTAGACTCCAAAAATTCATTTAGGTAATTCGTTATCTCTCTTCATTTTTCCGCAGTCATACACACCCCAAACGGTAGTTGTTTTCCAATGTCCACAAGTTCTGTGGCATGCATGATGCACGAACTCACCTATTGACAACATGGGAAGCAGGAGGCTTTCAAAGGAGGGAGAGTTATGAATTGTGCACGATGTAATGGGCTGATGGTGGTTGATGATTGTCTGGACGTGAAAGGCGGTATGGGAGAGCTCTGGATTCGAGCGTACCGATGCATCATGTGCGGAAATCTGATGGATCCGGTCATCAATCGGCATCGGACCACACCTGTACAGGCCCAGGTTCTTCCGTTTCGGAAGCGGCTACGGAGAGCCCCCCGAACTCCGGTTGCTCGCTTAACCGCGTAGAACAGGTGCCTGACCTATCAGGCACTCGAAAAATTTGAAGTCTCAGAGGCCAACGTCTGTCTTAACGGAGGACGGATGCTGGTGAGACGAGATTTGGGGACCCTGTCAAAATTGTGATTATTCTTTTGGCTCTTCTGACATTTCTCAAACGAGTTCGCTAGCCATCACGGCCCTGTTGAAGTTGGCGTTCAGTCGTGTGACCCCCCTCACAGTACTCTTTTCTTTTTCCTCACATTACAATGTCCGGTTGAGATTGTCTTCCGAACCTGGTTAAATCACGGGCGTGATTCCTCCTGAAGCGATGACCAGGATGGTCTGCCACGTTTTCCTCTATTGTTTGTTTTTCGCAACTAAGGCTGAGTGAAGGATGTTACCAGCTGGTGACTACTGACCAAATTTTTCTTATAAGCCTTCTTGGTATTCTCGTGGGTTTCTTTGTGTGGGAACGGTGGCGCTACGATCTTGTGGCCCTTGCAGGGTTATTAATTGCCACACTTTTCGGATTGATTCCTCCCGATGAAGCCTTTTTAGGATTTGGCCATCCTGCCGTTGTGACCGTAGCCGCCGTCTTGATCATCAGCCGTGGATTAAGTAATGCCGGGGCCGTAGAAATCTTTACCCGCTACATCAAGCGGGCGACCTCCTCACCCACCTTACATGTGGTAGGTTTATCGACCGTGGGTGGCCTGTTTTCTACTGTGATGAATAATGTCGGTGCGCTGGCGTTGCTGATGCCGGTGGCCATTCAATCCTCTCTCGAAGCGAAACGCTCACCAGCCATTGTGTTAATGCCCTTAGCGTTTGGCACCATTCTGGGCGGCATGGCCACCCTAATAGGGACACCTCCGAATATCATCATTGCCAATTACCGGGCAGAAATTACCGGGCAACCATT
>JAQBGS010000291.1:0-3372 GCA_032128535.1 Nitrospirota bacterium | reverse complement strand
ATTATTTCCGGAACAAGACCCGTCCTGGTGGTGTGAAGCTTGGGGACGGCAATGGGTAAAGAGAATCGACGAGGGCCAGCGCTTCCCGGATTGAGATAGAGAACGCCATTTTTTGTTTCAGCCAAAGGACGATGGGAATGGCCAGAAATGACCGCTGAAAATTCAGCGGAGGCAGGATCGAGATCTAAATGATCCAACTCATGAAGCACGTAGAACAGATAAGCGCCATATTCAATCACATGATCATGAGGAATGCGATCAGCCCATGGGTCATGGTCGTTATTCCCACGAACAGCCTTCACGGGAGCAATGGTCTCCAACGCATTCAATACCTCGGCACCACCAATATCCCCTGCATGAATGATGAGATCGACACCTTTTAAAATGTCAAACACCTCGGGACGAACCAAACCATGGGTATCCGAAATCACGCCAATCATAGACCCCTCCGGCAAACGATCATCTCATGTCCCTAATGTACCGACCCTAAGTTGAAATGAATTGAACCATGTTGCAGAGCACGACGGACTGATAACACTTTTATCACAGAATTCTGGTCACAATCCTTGAAATGTTGCTGCAATCGTTCCAAGCCTATTCGCCGGTCTGCCGCTTTCAAGATATTGGTCATCCCAAAATAATCGCTGGGGAATTCCTTCTTGAGGAGCGCATCTTTTGGGGTATCAAGGTAGTCTCGTAGAAGTTCATTCAAGTCACGAACCCCGAAAGAGTACAGATTCCTCCCATCAGGATAAATCGTTTCCCCATTCACAAATTGGCGAGGAAACTTCCAAATGATCTCCTTACCCAATCGAATGGTGAACACCCCCAAGACTTCTGCCAAAGATCCCTCATTGCGCGGGGTTGTTCGAATCTCCGTACAATGAATCTGTAATGGCAAATCTTGAACAAAAAGGTCTTCAATCGGTTTTTTGAGTTTAGACCATCGTTTGGCCATATTCTTTCGCAATCCCACTGGAAGGTGAGGAGGTTTATTATGAGGAAGGATCGTCCGTTTTGCTCTGTAGTTGAGCATGGGTATCTAATTCGTGCGCCTTTCGGCCTCCGCGTGCCAATCGACTCTCGCATAAAGAACCTTGAAGCAGCACTTTTGCCATTTCCACGCAACGTTGAGCTAAGGCTTCAGCCCCTTCGCGAAGATCTTGGGAATGTTGTACATAGCGAATGTTATTTTCCATATCTTCCGCACTCCACCCACGAGAATGCGCGATATACGGAAACTGCGGAAATTGAACCCCAATTTCCGCAAAAAACCCCAACAATTGACCGGCCACGGCCTGAATATTATCTTGCCCTCCCGTAATAATGAACCCACTGACTTTATTCTGTAGCAAATGTTTGTTGGAAATTGTCTCCTGGTTCTGAATGCAATTCATGCGTTCAACCATCTTGAAATAGAGACTACTCGCCGCCCCCCACCGGATCGGTGTCGAAAGTATAAGAACATCCGCCCAATGGACTAACCCTTCGTAGACCTGGTCCATCTCATCTTTGTGGGATCCATCATGGTAATAGAGCATGGCCACGTACAGGCACGAGAAGATTTTGAATAAAATCCCTCACACGGCCGAAAGGACAAATCGCGAAGTCGGAGAAGACGTGTCTCGCAACCCAATTGCGCCGAAGCATGCTGTAAGGACACCTCCAACAAATCATCCGACGTACTATAGCGAGGATAGTCCAGCGTCATGGCGGTCGTAGAAATCCCCAAGACCCGAATTGGCCCATCCTCACGTTTTGGCGTACGCGCCAAGGGATGAGGGCTCTGTGGCTTGCGTGAACGTTGAGAACTCGCCGTGGATCGAATCAAAACATGTCCATTGTCGACTTTGACCTCATACGCCGGCACGGCATCTTCCTCATATCCTGGCTCGCCTTTGCCCGTTCGACAATGAAATTTCCAATAATGCCAGGGGCAGACGACATATTCCCCTTCTAATGTGCCTTCACCCAATGGCCCGCCAATATGATTGCACGATCCATTGATAGCCCCAAATTGTCCATCCTGATAGGTCAGAGCAACGCGTGTGCGGCCAATCATCACTGGTTGAACAGGGCGATGCTGTAATTCATCAGCCTGTCCAACATTCACCCACATTTCTTCCGGCATATATTTTTTCTCCTTTCCGGGTGAGAAGAATTCATTCTTTTGGGAATAGGCCCGGCCAGCCTTTTTTAGGATTGGTCTGGTGATGAAACGTGGTCTGCTCTCGTGCAAAACATTGTTGCGATAAATTGGCAAAATCACCATCGCGCCGTGGGTGTTCCACAAATTCAACTATTTCTTGATTGGTCACAAAAAGGAGGAGGACGTTCTTATCACTGGCAGAAATGCTTGATTGCCTTTCGACGGGCCAGGCAAACCCCAACGTTTCATACGCATGCTTGGAAGTAGAATACGGCCCGAGGATACAGACTTTGTCCCAGACATTCGGAAGCACTTTTGGCAAGATTCACAAAGGTTCTCCCAGAAGATTTGAATTGACGGGTAATTTCTTCTGAAATTCATGAGGCGGGAGAATCACATCCAGAAAAAACCAGGAGCACGAATATCCAGAGAAAATATTTCATCGGCTGTTGAACGAAGAAAGCGTGAAGTGAACGGACTCAAGAAACTCTTTCATTTCGATCTTATGCATGAATAAATGGATTGTTTGTTTAAACCTTAATTGCCCATATTGCCAGAATCCATCGCCTGATAAAAAAGCCTTAGAAATTTCCCGATGCCTTTTTATGGGAGGGATTTGTTCTTGGACCCAGGATTAGGATAGCATGATGTCCCATCCGACTTGAACGTATTGACTTGTAAAAAAAAGAGGTTCATATGCCGATTGAAATGCCAAATTCTCTTACTCACATCACAATGGCCGATAGGGCCGACACCCATGATTTATATCAAAAGAGTGTGCAGAGTCCGGAAAATGATATGGAGTTTTTGTCTACCTATTTCAAAGACTACACTGGGAAGAGCCTTCGGCATTTTCGGGAGGATTTTTGTGGGACGGCCTATAACTCTGCCTATTTTGTCACCCAACATGCCAAGAACCAGGCGCTTGGAGTTGACTTGGATTGGCCTACCCTGAATTGGGGAATCAAGCACAATATTTCGACCCTGACGCCAGATCAACAACAGCGGGTATCATTGGTGAATGAGAATGTCTTAGATGTGCACCAACCACGTGTACAAATGATTGCGGCCTTGAATTTTTCGTATATGGTGTTTCATGATCGGCCCACCCTCCTTCAATACATCATAAATGCGAAGGAGTCGCTTCAGCCAGGCGGGATGCTCGTGATGGATATTTGGGGTGGGAGCGAAAGTTTGGTGCTCCAGGAAGAACCACGGGAAAT
>JAQBGS010000290.1:0-5326 GCA_032128535.1 Nitrospirota bacterium | reverse complement strand
GGATTTCCATCACCCAGATGATGACCAATAGGCAGACCTTGCTGCCAACTTTCATCAATTGCCCAGTAGGTCTTGTGCGGTTTCTCCAAGACTGTCCAGACTTAATCCTCTATGACACTTTTCAACCCTTTAAAATCAGGGCCTACTCTCTTCATTTTTCAACGCGGCCTCCCAAAAAAAGTTGGCAATAGTTTTGCTAAATAAAATTTCTTGGGAAAACGAGAGATCATCCTTTCTTTTAAAGAATCCATCAGCACATGCCCTTTAATGGTTCTCCCCCTTCATTAGACGAAAGAAGTTACGGCTAATGAATATTGCTGAAAAAATGAAACAAGACTGGGAGCAGCGTGCGCAACATCACGCACGGTTTTGGATTGCGACTGAACATTATCAAAACGAAGAAGTCTTTTCTCAATCTGGGCAAGAAACGGCTCAGTGCCTCATGACGGCCATACAGGAGGTCTATCAACCCACCTGGAGTGTCTTAGATATCGGATGTGGTATTCGGGGACGAGTGCTCGCCTCTGGCTCCCTATATTCAAACCTTAGCAGGGGTTGATGTTTCATCGAGCATGATAGCTCAAAGTAAGGCCTGGTTGGCGGATTACCCACATATCGCCACATTCGAAAACTCCGGACTAGATCTCTGCGAATTTTTGGATTCCAGCTTCAACCTTGTTTACTCCTATGTCGCATTTCAGCACATGCCCCCACCTGTATTTGAACAATATCTGGGTGAAATTAATCGCGTACCCCTCCCAGAAGGCTATCTGGCGCTACAACTTCCCATTGGTTCTTATAACGATGTGCCATTGGAAGACACCATCAGCATCCGCTCATACACTATCCAAGAAATAAACCAAAGATTTCACGACAACGGCCTGACCATTATGAACCCCGCCACAGTTGACAATTTTTCAACCGAGTTAGACCAAACTTTAGACCATCGCATTCATGTGGTGCAAAAGATTCGGTCCATCAGACCGGTGGGCAGTGTCACCTGGGCACCACTCGACAACCCACATTACCACTCTCCATTGGACCTGCATCTCCCGGATGGCTACGATTAACCGCTCTGCATCCCCGATACCAAGAAGGCCAGGCCATCTTAGAGCGATTACAAAATAATTACGGGAACTTTCAGGCCAACGCAGTTATGACTCAAGAACACGAAGTGGAACAAACAGGAAAGTTGCCTACCATCACGCTCTCATGAAAAAATCATAAGAAAAGGAACAACCCTTCGCCTTCCCTCTATCGTCATATCGGACTTTTCAACTCCATCAAATATGCTATAGTATTTTATTGTAGACGCCCCCCCGTTCAAAACTAAAAAATTTTTACTTATGCATTACATAATCAAACGATCCGTTCTCCTACTGGCGGCAATTTTTCTTATGCTTTTGACCACAGGAGTCGTTCTTGGGGCCCATTCTGATAATGGTCCAGGGTGTGGATTGGGAAAATTGGCCTGGAGCGACTACCCCGGGCAACAGGCCATTGGGGCACAAGTCCTACAGTCAACTACAAATGGAACCTTTGGATCTCAGACATTTGGCATCAGCTCGGGAACTTCAGGTTGCACAAATGACGGAACGATCTTTGCTTCCGAAAAAGTCAATGTATTTGCAGCAGTCAATTTTGAAAACCTTGCCCAAGAGATGGCTCAAGGTCAGGGCGAACATCTCACCTCACTAGCCACCTTGATGAGTATTCCTGCCGAACAACATGAGGTATTTTTTGCCATGGCCCAAGAAAAATACACGACGTTGATTCAAGCGGGAGAAACCTCTCCAAAGGCCGTCGTTAAAGCCCTTTATGGTGCGATGGGTAACAATCCCGTTCTCGCACAAGCTTCATCCACTAGGTAACCTAAGGTCCATTTAGGCTCCGGCTTAGTAGCCGGAGCCTACCTTTTTCCTCTTTTTCCCTTGTCAAAATGTGATAATACGTATCACGCTGTTTTGCCTGGGACTATTCATTTACCCCTTTGTGGCTATAGCCCAAGACTCTCCCTCGACCTATCTCCTTGAGCTGCTTGAGCTCGCTGATAAAAAAAACCTCCATCAACAACGGTATTGGCGCCTGCTCCTCCATTACCGCCAAAATTTCTTGGGCGAGTATACCAGTGAGGTTGATGACCCAGGATTTTTCCAGGCCCAAGAAGGCAAAACCGATCCAAAAGCTGAACTACGCGCGACCCTCGCAAAATTTTTCTCAGACGAATTGGTGGGGCGATCTCAGCAAGTCGCACAATGTGCTTTTATCGCCAGATTTCAGTGGCTTCGTGAGCACTTACAATTCGATGAGACCCGCTTACCTTTTCAAACGTGTGAACGATTCGAGAATTGGCTAAAGGAATTGAACCCCGCTTCGATCACTCTCATTTTCCCGGCTGCATTTATGAATAATCCCGTCTCCATGTTTGGGCATTCGTTTCTTCGCATCGATCAAAAGGGGCAAACCGAACACACACGCATTCTCGCCTATACGATCAACTATGCGGCAGAAGTTCCGCCAGATGTGGGAATTGAGTTTGCCTTCAAAGGCATTTTTGGTGGATACCAAGGGTTTTTCTCCACTATTCCATACTATATAAAAGTGCAGGAGTATCGGGACATTGAAAATCGAGACATTTGGGAATACCGGTTAAATTTTACCCCCGAACAAATTCATCGAATGCTCATGCACACTTGGGAAATGGGTAATGCGTATTTTGATTATTATTTTTTCAAGGAAAATTGTGCCTACCACATTCTTTCCCTGCTGGAAGTGGCCGATCCTCATTTTCATTTAACTAATCAATTTCATTTTTGGACCATTCCTGCAAATACGATTCGTCTTCTTTTCCAACGGGAAGGCTTTGTCCAAGACATTAACTACCGACCTGCCGGCAGTACAAAACTCAAGCGTAAACGAGCGGCGGTACCACCATCAGAAAGGTTTCTCCTTAGCCAATTGACAACCGACCCATCCGTCGCTCGTCAAACGGACTTTCTTCAATTGCCACAAGCACGCCAAATATTCTTATTTGATTTGGCATCCGACTATCTTCGGTATAAAAGTCGAACGGACAAGAAGTTGGCGGACGATTACAACACGAAAAATCATTCCGTCCTATTGAATCGAAGCCGCATCCCAGTACCCTCTCCACCATTTGGTATTACACCGTTTACCCTCTCCCCAGAACAGGGACACGAAACCGCCCGCATGGGGGTAGGAGTCGGTTGGCGAAACGACGAACTCTTTGAACATATCGACCTTCGAGCCGTGTATCATGACCTGCTGGATCCTGATCCTGGCTATACCCCTGACTCTCAGATTCAATTGGGGGCTTTGTCGTTGAGACACTACCATCGTCGCAATCAATTTAGGATTGAACAGTTTACGCTGGTGAATGTGCTGTCACTTGCGCCTATTGATTCCTGGTTCCTCGGGCCATCGTGGAAAATAAATATTGAGATGAATACCGTGAAAACTCGTTCATGTGATCTCTGCTCCAACGGGCATTTCAACGTCGGGGCCGGAGGAGCACTAGAGACTCATGTGTTCCAACGGGAAGTCTTTTTTCTATTTGGCGAAGCGGATGCGAATGTGAGTGGGGCCTATGACGAGAGGCATCGCGTAGGAGGCGGCGTTTCAGCTGGAGTGGTCGCTAACGTGACGGACAACTGGAAATGGCTGGCTTCAGGCGGATATTTGGGGTATGTCTTCGGTGATCGTTCTGATGACGTAAATATTTACGTAGGGCAACGATGGACTTTCGCCAAAAATTTGGCATTTCGCACGACGTTTACTCATCATGATCAAGACAACGAACTCCTCGCGGTCCTTCATGGCTATTTCTGATCATGCCTAAGGAGGACAGGCAAGACCTCCGCTTCCGGAATCGGACGAATAATCAGCGTAGCCAGAATTGGCGTAAGATAATAAGCAACCAAGATTATGAGGCTGGCTTTCTCATTATAAGAGCCTCATGCTAGACTCCGCATATCGAAATATTCATTGTTAATTGATGGTCTTGGATCCATGGCTTCTCATTCTCGACGCTCTACCTCTTTACTCGCTCCACATCCACCTCTCCGTGACTATTACGAAACGGAAGAACAGCGCAAGCAACTCCTGACCATACAATTTGATCAGGTGGCGCCCGATTACAATTGGATCACTCAGGCCGCATCTTTTGGCTCTGGAAAATGGTATAGACGGGAGGCATTGAAAAGGTCAGGACTCACGGAGGGGAAAGTTGTCCTTGATGTCGCCTGTGGACCAGGCACCGTCTCCGTATGTGCGCAACAAATCGTTGGGAAGACTGGCAGGGTGGTTGGGTTGGATCCTAGCTACGGGATGGTGGCCCAAGCTCACCAGCAGGGCATCTCAACAGTTCTACAAGGGAAGGCTGAACATCTCCCCTTTCCTGACTCAACATTTGATTTTATTAGCATGGGCTATGCACTTCGGCATGTTTCAGATCTCACGATCACCTTCAAAGAATACCTTCGTGTACTGAAACCCGGGGGACAACTTCTTATTCTGGAAATCGCCAGACCGGATTCATTTTTCCCCTATCAGGTGAGCCGATTTTTTTTAAAACAGATCGTTCCATGGGTGGCCTATTTGAGAACAAAGAATCCACATGCTCACAAGCTTATGAAATATTATTGGGATACGATTGAATCGTGTGTTCCACCAGAAACCATTCTCCAGGTTCTTGAAACATCCGGCTTTATTCAGAGCAAGCAATATACCCTCTTCGGTGGCTTGCTCAGAGACTATTCCGGGTGCAAACCGTAACCGAATAGATATCCCCCTCCGTCCGCAACCTATACCTACTACTATGTTCTTTGGCTTGGATCGACTCTTTTCTGACTGAGCCTTGCTGGAACAAGCCGAAAACAGCAGCCATGAAGCAAACTCATACACCAGTCAGCGCCGTTCCTTCCATCCTTCCAAACTGAAACGCCTGAGTCTACAAGGGCCGATAGGTGACCGCTTGCATTAGGTGGCAGCCGAGGCGAAAGATTGAGGCGGAGAGGGAACACAACCTCAGGTGTAGTAAGGTCTAGGCTGGGAATTGTTCGAATAAAGACCGGCCTAAGAATGGTATGAAGAGGGGATGCGAAAATGGAAAGTTATTTCCCCGCGAAACTTTAAAGAACAAAAGGTTGCAGCCTTACTCCAACCCTCAGTTCAAGGCAGAGGGGGCTTAGTTTTAACCCGGTGAACACTCTGTTTCTGCGCTGCTGCGTACGGAAGCCACAAAACTCTTCCGCACTCGCCAAAAATCCTTTAAATTGACTAATAGTCGATACCAGCTATTTGGCGA
>JAQBGS010000289.1:0-3952 GCA_032128535.1 Nitrospirota bacterium | reverse complement strand
GGGTTTGACTTAAGGCTAATACAACGGCCTCTCGAACGGCACCTGAAGGGTCGGCAACATGTTGAACGAGGCCGACTAAGGCCTCGCGGGGAAGCGAGTTCGCGAGATTGCCCAAGGCCCAAGCGCTCCATTGGCGCACTTCCTCGTCTGGATCGGATAAGGCGGATACCAAAGCCGAAATACTTTGAGGGTCGCTAATCTTGCCTAACGATAGTGCGGCGGTTCGTCGAGTGTCAGGCTGAGGATCATGTAATAACACGATGAGTCGTTCGGTAATACGTGCGGGAGATTCCGGGGTCGTTTCAATGACACACCCGATGCACGCGAATAGACAACACGCGCTGAATACGGTAAGGGGACTTGGAAGGAAAGGGAAAGTTCGCAAGAACAGCTACACGGACCCGGAGGATTCTTTGGGAGCTAACGGTTGCTTGGCCATTTCAATGGATTCTTTCATTTCTTGCTCGGCAGATTCTATTTCTGCTTGGATCGTCCGCATTTGGGGATCAATGGAGTTTTGAATATCGGCTGCGGCATCTCGAAAGGTGCGCACGGCGCTTCCGAGGCCTTCACCTAATGACTGCATATCATGAGGTGCCGTAGTGGCTGATTGGGCTTTACGCGCCGCCTGCTGGGCCTGGACTCGGGCAACGGCTTGTTTGTTCACAATAGCGGAAGGGCGTTTTGCCAAGGGTTTCGTTTGAGCTCCTGGAGGGAGAGGAGGATATTGCGCGGAGGTGGTTGGTGCTGGTTGAGCGAGTCGGTCTTCCATAGATATAGGGCCAGGAACGGTCACGTTGGGTTGACTAGGTGCGGAAGCGGAAACATGGGAAGCTTTCATGGGTTGTTGAGCTGGTTTGGGGCCAGCCCCTTGATAGAGCAAAGCCGCTGCGGTGCCTGGAGTCTGTTCCGGACCAGGTTGAAAGGGTTGATTGGCGGCTTGGGCGACCGGAGGCAGGTCCGAGCCCTGGGCCATAGGTGCTGTAGCGGCTCCAACTGGCTCTCCGATTGGAGGGGTGCCTTGGGGATCATTGGGATCCATGGCAGAAGGAAGGTCAGCGACCTCTTTCTTGAACCCTTTCAGGGCTTTCCCCACACCTTCACCAATTTGGGGTAAACGACCAGCACCGAAAATTATCAAGATAATCACTAAAATGATCATCAATTCTGAGAACCCCATGGTGCCGAACATGGTCTTATCCCTTCTCTTAATCAGCGAAAGTTCAGAGTCAATCAACCAGTAACTGAAAAGACTCTATCGTTCAAGATTGACGAGTGTCAACCCAAATGCGGTAGGCTTGCTCCCTGTCGTAGCAAGACGTTCCGTCTGCCATTGGGTCTAGGCAACATTCTTTGAGAAGGTAGATAGTTGGCTAATGTCGCTCCTTTCTCCGCCGCACATTCCGCTCTTTCGAATTACCCTTTTTTATGGACCTGAGCCATGTGGGGGTGATTCTGGAACCATACACTGTGTCTTTAATGTCAAAAAACGATCCTGGAAAGGCGGAGTGCAAGTGGACATTGCGGTGGGGAGGAGCCAAATTCTACGGCTGGAAAACACCCTTGGATTTCAGTCATGGATGAAAGAACTTCTTCGGGTGGTCCCTAGCGATGATCGAGAAGAATATGCCAACCAGGGGCTGGACCTATTGGTCCAAATCATTTGTTTCTACAAGCTAGAAATCTACATCAGCCAGGGGATCAAGCAGGAGAATTCTCAGCTCCCTGCAGGTGTGCTCATGATTGAAACGGACGAAATTATTCAACGAGAGGCCGACAAAATTAAGCAACAGATAAGGATTGAGTTGGACATCGAGGAGTTTGAAAAGGAAAAGAAATAGTCTCGGCATAAACTTTGCTGTCGTGTATACTTAAAGCAAGTAGAAGGTGAAATTCTTATGGTAAGCTATATCCAAATCAGATTGTTGGGGATACAGGGAAAAGGAGGGTCACGCGTGATGAAACAGCCGCACAGTTTTTTGTCCGGATCAATGAGACGAGGGGTGGGTGGGTTGGTGTTATGTGCCTTTGCATTCGTAGTATGTCTGGGTCTCCCAGGGATGAGTTGGGGCGCGGAAGAAGATTCGAGCCCTAGCAACGAAGCAGCGTTGGGTTTGGGAAGTGGACTCCTGACACTTTTATATCTGCCAGCAAAGGTAGTTTATGCCACACTAGGGGGAATTGTGGGTGGATTTACCTATGGTCTCACCGGGGGGAATTTAGAGACAGCCCAATCAGTTTGGGACCCAAGTATCGGGGGCACGTATGTGATTACTCCCGAGCATCTAAAAGGCAATGAACCCGTTCGGTTTTATGGGTCGTCTCCTTATGAAGAAGAAGCGCTTGTGACCGAAAGAGTGAATTAAATTCCTGGGTATGTCCTCAAAAATCGGTAAACCCGTTATTGGGGTGACCCCGGATTTCAATGCCGGTAACCGGAAAGATATGGGGGGCAAAGAGCCCACCTATTTTTTACGAGCCCGGTACCTCCAAGCCATTCAAGAGGCTGGGGGGGTGCCTCTGGTGCTTCCTCTAGTTTCAAATCGGACCCAACAAGCATTCCTTTTGCAGCGGTTGGATGGGTTACTGGTGACCGGAAGTGGGTCCGATTTGGCTCCCCAACTCTATGGGGAATCCCAGCAATACCCGTTTCCACAAATGAGTGAAGAGCGGGCTCGCTTAGAACTCGGTCTCTCAAAATTGGCGTTTGAGCATCAAGTGCCCACCCTAGGTATCTGTGGAGGAATGCAATCCATGAATGTGGCCTTGGGAGGCACGTTAATTCAAGATATCTCCGCGCAACTTGCCACAAAGATTCAGCATCTGCAGAAAAAATCGGCGGAACACACGGCGCATCTCATTCATATTGAACCGAAGACGCTGCTGCGAGGGATTATCAAGAAATCCAGTATTCCCGTGAATAGTTCCCACCATCAATCGGTCAAATCCATCCCGCGTTCATTTCATATTAGTGCTGTGGCTCCCGATGGCGTGATTGAAGCGATTGAATCATCAGGTCACCCATTTTGGTTAGGGGTTCAATGGCACCCAGAGTTTCTCTACCGCAAAGATGTGTTGCAGAAGCGCCTATTTTCAGCGTTTATCAAAGCTGCTCGCCAGTATGCCGGTCGGTAAGGAATAGAGACTCATCTCTTTCCCCATCAGGCAATTCGAAATTACCAACACAAAAAAGAGTAAATTTACGAGGCCGGATTTTCTTGCGGAGCCGGGTCGTCGACTTTATTTTCTGACGTGGTTTGGGATGTGGTCGAAGCCACAGGCTTCTCGGTTGCGGAGGCTTCGGGGTTTGGCTTTGAGGCTGGTTTTTCTGCAGGGGCCGCAGCGGGCTTCGGCGGCGGTTTGGGTTTCTCTGGTTTAATCCCGCCCTCCCAATGGGGTCCGGTATACATTTCCTCGGCCAATCCTGCTTCTTTCCATTTGTTTTCGAAATCAGCGGCGGCACGGTTGGGTGTGTCACCGATTCCAACTCGACGATTCCAAGGATAGATACGCGGGGAAATCTGGCAGATGGAACCATCCTGTCGCATATACAGGGCAATGGGGTTCCCACGGTATGGCCCAAAAATAATATGCACAGTTCCGACTAATTCAGGGAGAGACTCCATAATTATCATCCATCAACGTTCCGTACGAAATGGGGAATAATAGTGCCACAGCCTTTCGTGGAGCGCAAGGTAGATGGAAGTAGAAAACCCAAAGGATGCAAGAGAATTCTGGTGTTTCAATAATTGGTGAGAATGAAGGCTGGGAGAGAATGGAAAACTTATTTGGTCAGAAGCTGGTCAACGACCGGTTGTTCAGTCTTTTTCAAAAGAAATAAGGCAATCATCAGCACGAGAATAACCATGACATGCAACCCCATGTCCATGAGGTAATGACGGAAGACAGCTTCGGGGATATTGTCCTGATGGGAGAATTCGGCCCCCGCCGT
>JAQBGS010000288.1:0-12851 GCA_032128535.1 Nitrospirota bacterium | reverse complement strand
TGTGAGCTCAACGCCGCCCAGCGGTTGGAATCTCGATTGGAATTTATTGAGGATCGCTTCGAAGAATTTGAGAGTGAAATTCGGCAGCGTCCGCGTCGTCGACGGAACAAAATCAATCTGTTCAATTTCTTTAAAGCAGCTACTGGGGGTGGTGGAGACCCGATGGCCTCAGCTGGCGAAGTACGATCCGCCATTCAAGCATTCGAAATCCTAGAGATCGAATTTGGATCCTCGTTACTGGCGGTGACCCGAGCATTTCGAGAGCGTGCGAAAAAGCTCCATCCCGATAGTCGACAGGGTGATCGTAGTTCGGAGCCGGAACTTCGGAAAATCATCGAAGCCTACCAATACCTCAAAACCGAATATTTCGGGACGGGTGGTTCGGAATCTCCCCAGCGGCCATTCTAGTAAATACGAAGAGAAGTCCCGATTCAGCGGCTATAGGCTTCGAATCAAAACCGTTCAGTGGCTTACAGCAGTTGCTTGACGGTTTCGGGAGGGCGGGCAAGGATGACGTGGTCGCCTTTTTGGACGAGCGGACGTTGAATCAAATCCGGTTGTTTGACCAGGATATCTAAGAGTTCATCATCCGTGAAAAGGGATTGGGCGAGATTGAGGCGTTTGTAAAGGTCTTCGTTCCTCCGTATGACATCAGAAGATTTAAGACCGGCTTTTTTGAGAAGCCCTTTGAGCTTGGATTTGGAGAAGGGTTTTTCATAATAATTAATGGCCGTAAATGGCTGACCGCTTTCCTCCACCAGCTTAATGACCATTCGGCAGGTGGAGCAGGTGGGTTTTTGGTAAATCGTGATTTCAGACATCCATGCATCTCCTTATGCGGGTGAAGGGGCTATCCTTAGCGACCTTGACCTCCATTTTGAGGCCATGCTACAAGCTGTTCCGCCTAGTTATTGAATGCAGCGTGTGACAATGTATTGAGTTAGGATGCGTGAATAGGATGAGCGACGCGACATTACCCCAAGAATTTTATTGTGCCACGCCGACCGAGAGAACCTTAAAGGATTTGCGTATAAAACGTAAAGGCCAGCCCGTTTATGTGATCGGTCATGAGGATCGGTATAAAGGACAAGAAGGGGTTTTTGAGTTTTTTAATGTTCGACTGGCCGTGGTGAAATTCCCCGATGAGAAAACGTTGGGGTATGATCCCCTGGATTTATTGCTGCCCTGCGAAATTAATGAAGATGGTGTGCCTTTCTTTGAAATCCGCTATTGTGAATCGTGCGATCAACTCTTCCCCTTAACCTCCGACGAGTTTCATATGGCTGATGAGCGCCATGAATGTCCCGAATGTGCGCCTTAAGTTTAGGCTGACCTTAACCCTGGCCTTTCTCTTATCTTATTTTTCCTGGATATTTCGGAACATTCTCCCCCAGGCTAATTGAGCCGGAACAGTTTTCTTCTGGGCCGTGGTTATCTTAGTGAATTAGTGGGAGGATTGATTTTACACTGAGCCATCGCCCCACCGGAGTTTTGTTCGAAGCACTTCGAAATAGCTTCGCCCGGGGAAACGGATGAGCTGGGTACGGTGTTCCGAGGCCCGAATTTCCACAATGTCCCCTTTAAGAATTTCCTCTCCTTCTTGCCCATCAACCGTGGCCATGGCAGGTTCTTGACTAGTGAGCTGAATAGAAATAGAAGCAGTATTGGGAGTGAGGAAGGGGCGATGGGACAATGTGTGCGGGCAGATGGGGTTAATCAAAAGAGCCTCGACACCAGGGTCTAGAATTGGCCCGTTGGTTGAGAGTGAATAGGCTGTCGATCCGGTTGGTGTAGAAACGATAAGTCCGTCACTTTGCATGTTCGTCATGAACGCATCATTCACTGACACTGTAGTGGAAATCATCCGTACCAAATGCCCCTTGCTCACCACCACGTCGTTTAGAGCTGAATAGGTGCCAATGATCTGTTTGGCCCGCCGGATGTGAACCCTCAACATTAACCGAGCATCTAAATGAAATTCCCCTATAAATATTTTCTCCAAAGCTCTCGGCAAATCATCAAAGTTTATTTCAGTCAGAAAGCCAAGGCCGCCCATGTTGACCCCTAAGATGGGTATGCCGCGTTGCTCCACAAGTCGTGCCCCACTCAACATGGTACCGTCGCCACCGAGGACAATGAGTAGATCTGCCTGGTTCGCGATATGTTGGCGTTCCGGACAATTGGGAGATGGTGGCATGTCTGTAGAATCAAGGAGGACAGTTTTCTGATGAATGCTCAGCCATTCCTGAACTTGCGCCACCCGCTTTCGCATGTTTGGCGCCGAGGGTTTGGTGAGAATGCCGATGGTTTGGAAAGTGGCCATGACTTTTGAGGGGTGGTCTCGCTTGGAGACCCGATGGTAGTCTCTTGATGAAGCTGATAGCAAGAGTTGAATGGCTTCAACCGACTAGGCAATAATTTCCCTCTTTCAGAGCTTTCTTTGAAGCAATTTTGTTGGTAGAGTTTGTCTTGACTCACGTTGAAACTCCTTGTGGCGTTACGTCACGTTGCTTGACAGTTTTAGGGGGTCAGGGATAGACTGAAATCATGAATTTTCCTTGTGATTTTTGTGTGTTCTGAATGCCATTGGTGAGCGGAAAGTTTCGCATATAATCGGCTAGAGGAGGTACAATGTTCGAACGATTTACGGATCGTGGTAGAAAGATTATCATCCTTGCCAGAGAAGAAGCGGAACGGCACCAAAATGATTATTTAGGTACCGAGCATTTAGTTCTGGCAATTCTTCGCGAGTCAGATGGCATTGCCCTGATGATCATCAAAAAGATGGGGCTTTCGCCTGAACAAATCCGCTTAGAAATTGAACGCAATCTTCCAGGTGGCGGGACCACTGTCACCTTCGGTGAAATTCCCTTTAGCCCACGCGTCAAAAAAGTTATTGAATATGGTGTCGAAGAGGCTCGACTCTTGGGACATAACCATATTGGAAGTGAGCATCTGCTGCTAGGCCTCTTGCGTGAAGAGGAAGGCATTGGTGGCAAAGTGGTCAGAAGTTTGGGGGCGAACCTCCTGACTGCACGACAATTGACGGTCACCTTTTTGCGGAAAACAGGGACGAGAGAGCGTGATAAAAAGAGTAGCACGCCGGCATTAGATGAATTTGGAAGAGATTTGACCCAATTGGCCCAAGAGGGGACATTAGATCCTGTTATTGGTCGGGCAGATGAGATTGAACGGGTTCTTCAGATTCTGAGTCGGCGAACGAAAAATAATCCAGCCCTCATTGGTGAATCGGGTGTTGGCAAAACGGCCATTGTGGAAGGCCTAGCTCAGCGAATTATTGGTCTGGATGTTCCTGATAATCTGTTGAACCGTCGCGTTATTGCCTTGGATCTCGGCTCTTTAGTTGCGGGCACGAAATATCGTGGACAGTTTGAGGAACGCCTGAAGGTTGTCATGAAGGAAATTTCTCAGGCTGGCAATATCATTTTGTTTATCGATGAATTGCACACATTGGTTGGTGCAGGTGCGGCGGAAGGGTCGATTGATGCCGCCAATATGTTGAAGCCTGCCTTGTCTCGTGGGGAAATTCAATGTATCGGGGCCACTACTTTAGATGAATATCGTAAGCATATTGAAAAAGATGGAGCTCTGAAACGACGGTTCCAATCGATCCATGTCCAACCCCCATCTGTGGAAGAGACAATCAGTATCATTCAAGGGCTACGCGATCGATATGAAGAGCATCATGGTGTGGATTATACGGATGAAGCAATCGAAGAGGCGGTGAAGCTCACTGATCGTTACATCACTGATCGATTTTTACCTGATAAAGCGATTGACCTGATTGATGAGGCCGGATCTCGGGCAAAATTATTGACATATGCGCTTCCACCTGAGTTGAAGTCGTTGGATCAAGAACTGAAGCGAGTCGCCCGTGAAAAAGAAGTGGCTATTGGGCTGCAAAATTTTGAAGAAGCCGTGAAATTTCGTGAAGAAGAAGAAAAGTTCAGGAAATTATTAGACGACGCCAAACAAGATTGGAAGAAAAAACAAGAGAAAAATCGTCCCGTGATCTCCGGTGAAGATATCGCATATGTCGTATCAAAAATCACCGGCATTCCCCTCTTTAGATTGGAAGAAGAAGAGTCTGAAAAACTCTTACATATGGAGGATTACCTTCATAAACGAATTATTGGACAAGAGGAAGCCATTTCGGCTATTTGCCGGTCTATCCGTCGGTCCCGTGCTGGTCTGAAGGATGCCAAAAAACCTATTGGGTCGTTTATTTTCTTAGGACCAACCGGTGTGGGCAAAACGGAATTAGCTCGTGCATTAGCGGAGTTTTTATTCAATACTGATGATGCCTTGATTCGAGTTGATATGTCGGAGTATCAGGAGAAATTTACCAGTTCCCGGCTGTTTGGAGCTCCTCCTGGTTATGTGGGCTATGAAGAAGGGGGACAATTGACGGAAAAAGTCCGACGTCGTCCTTACTCGGTTGTGTTATTCGATGAAATTGAAAAAGCCCATCCGGATATTTTCAATGTGTTGTTGCAAGTGCTTGATGATGGAGTCCTCACAGATAGTTTGGGTCGAAAGGTGGATTTCAAAAATACGATTTTAGTCATGACCTCGAATATCGGGACACGATTTATTCAAAAGGGTGTGTCTCTAGGCTTTCAACGTGATGTTGAAACCGAAAATACCTCTCGAGTGAAGGGCGAAGTCCTGAGTGAACTCAAACGGCATTTCAGTCCTGAATTCTTGAATCGACTTGATGAAATGGTCGTGTTCCATCAACTGACAAAAGAGCATTTGCTCAGTATTATTGACATTCTCATTGGTGAATTGAATGCGCGGTTAGTGGACCGAGGGATACATTTAGATGTGAGTGCAGAGGTGAAACAGTGGCTGATTGATGAAGGCTTTGATTCGCAATATGGCGCCCGCCCGCTTCGACGAACGATCCAACGCTGTTTGGGCGATCCTCTTTCGGAAGAACTCATTAAAGGCCGATTCAAAGATGGCAAGAAAATTAAAGTCGTACTCACCGATCAAACACCAAGCTTCATCGAGGAAGAAGTGTTAGCGAGTGTGTGATTGGAATTAATAAGCGAGACTTAAGCTGAGACAAGACCCTCAGGACGTCGAGTTCTGAGGGTCTTGTTGTTTGTAGGGAAAGGGTTGATGAAGGCAATGCCGGTCATCGTTTTAGGTATTGAGACATCGTGCGATGAAACCGCTGTGGCAGTACTGAATGGCGAAGGGCGAATCCTGTCGAATGTTTTGGATTCCCAAGTCGCCATGCATGCTCCTTTTGGTGGTGTTGTGCCCGAGCTAGCTTCTCGTCGTCATATGGAACGGTTGGAGATCCTGACCAAAGAGGCCTTGGCTCGCGCATCCCTTTCTCTTTCGGAGATAACGGGCATCGCTGTCACCAATCGTCCGGGTTTAGTTGGCGCGCTCATTGTCGGTGTGAACTTCGCAAAAGCGTTAGCCTATGCCCGCAACATTCCGTATGTCACGGTGAATCATTTGGAGGGGCATCTGGCGTCTGCTTGGTTGGCCAACCCTGCAATGGCGACTCCGGCGATGGTGCTTGTGGCTTCTGGAGGCCATACGCATTTGGCGTGGGTTCCTCATCGTGGGGAATACCAATTTGTTGGTTGGACCTTAGATGATGCAGCAGGCGAAGCCTTTGATAAGGGCGCGAAAATGTTGGATTTACCCTATCCTGGTGGCCCAGCGATCGATGCGTTGTCCAAAAATGGCGATCGGCACGCGATTTCGTTCCCGCGCCCTCAATTACATAGTGGTGACCTCACATTTAGTTTTAGCGGGCTCAAAACATCGCTTCTCTATTTTTTAAAAAAGGCGAAGAAAAAGGAAGATGCCCAGTTGCCGATGGCCGATATTGCCGCGAGTTATCAAGAAGCCATTGTAGAGGTCTTAGTCGAAAAACTCTGTCGGGCGGCACGTCAGTATGGAGCAAAAGCGATTTCGGTTGTGGGCGGCGTGGCGGCCAATTCCCGTTTGCGGGAAAAACTTGAGGAACAGGCCGGAGCACATGGGTTCAATTTGACTCTGCCGCCGCGTTCCTTATGTACAGATAACGCAGCCATGATCGCCGCAGCAGGATTGGAAAAATTGAACCGACGGGAATGGGCATCTTGGGATGAAGACGCCATATCGACCTTGCAATGTAAAAGCGAGTTGGTCGCGAAGGCGGCAGCATCTCGGTAAGGTTGAATCCGAGATAACGAGGAGTCAGAATATTCCACAAGTACTCGGTAATCTCCATGGGTTAAAGGCCAATTGTGTTGGCCGAATCGAGCGGTTGTATCGTCGGCGGATCCCTCCCGAAAAAGTCGTCACGTTAGATGTGGCTCGTGAATGTGCCGATCTGACATTTGAAACTCGCCGACAGATTGGATTGTTGGTGAATCGGCAGGGCCAAATTGAAACGGTCCTTATTGGCAATGGGCAGGAATTGGTCATTCCCCATTTATCAAGAACTCGTTCGGGTTTGCGGTTGTTGCGAGGGGTGCGATTGGTTCACACGCACCTAAAAAATCAACCGTTGACTCAGGATGATCTTACGGATTTGGCGCTTCTACGTTTGGATTTAATTATGGCGTTGGGGGTAGGGAATTCAGGTGGGCTGCAAGATGTCTATGTCGCCCATAACGTGCCAGGCTCGGCAAAAGATCAGGCCTATGTGCAATTACCGCCATGTGCCTTTGAGGCGTTTCACATGAATTGTCAGGAGTTTATCCAGTCGTTAGAACAGGACATTCTGAAAGGCTGTCAGGTATCCCAAGAGGGAGTTCGAGAAGGACGTGCGCTCTTAGTCAGTGTGGGGACCGGCCATGTGTCCTTTCAACAAGAGCGGCTCGATGAACTTCAGGAATTAGTCCGGGCGCAGGATGTCGAAGTCTTAGGATGCGTGACACAGCGTCCTGCAGCCATTCATCCAAAATATGTGGTCGGTTCCGGAAAAATGAAAGAGTTAGCGATTCAAGCACTGCAATCTGGAGCGGACATGTTGATTTTTGATCAAGATTTGACGCCGGCTCAGGTCCGCGGCATTTCAGAGCTCACAGATCTTCGAGTGTTGGATCGTTCGCAAGTGATTCTTGATATTTTTGCCAAGCGGGCACATTCCCATATCGGGAATATTCAAGTGGAGTTGGCGCAATTGCGATATCGGTTACCTCGACTGGCGCAGTCGAGCACCGCCTTCTCTCGTTTGGCTGGTGGAATTGGCACTCGGGGACCTGGAGAAACGAAGTTGGAAACGGACCGACGACGCATTCGTGAGCGTATCCAGCACCTTGAGCGAGACTTAGCGTCCATAGGGCAAGGCCGCCAAGAACAGCGCAAACGCCGAGTCAAACGCGGGCTGTCCGTGGTTTCTATTATCGGCTATACGAATGCCGGAAAATCCACGCTGTTCAATGCATTGACGAACAGTCAGGTGTCGGTGAGAGATCGCGTCTTTGAAACCTTAGATACCGTCAGTCGGAGCTGGCATCTTCCAGGTTTGGGAGAAGTAATTCTGACGGATACTGTGGGATTTATCCGTGATCTACCCAAAGATCTGGTTGCAGCCTTCAAAACCACGTTACAGGAGTTACAAGAAGCGGATGTGTTGGTGCACGTCATTGATGCGCATGCACAAAATCCTGCACAACATATCACTGCCGTTGAACATGTTTTGACGGAGTTAGGCCTTCAAGAGATCCCCTGCCTTCGGTTTTTCAATAAAGGGGACCTCATTGAACGTGACGATATGCAGCGTCTGTGTCAGCGGTATGAGGGCATTGGCGGGTCGGCCATGGAGGTGGCGTCTCTTCAGTTGATTCAACAAGAGATTGGCCATTTGCTAGGGATGTTTCCAAATACACCGACCCCATTACTGGTAGCGGAAGCCTCACCGATGAACCAGAATATGACATCGGCCAATGGCGTTGGATGAGTAGCGTGGTGGCTTCTAGAGTTGTACGAAAAACGGCATCCCATCCTGAGCGTTCTCATGCTGCTGCCAAACAGCGTGTGGCGCGCATTCTGGCCACGTTACAGCAATCTATTCCCGATGCCAAAGTCGCATTGGATTCCAGTAATCCCTTAGAGTTACTCGTTGCGACCATTCTGTCTGCACAATGCACCGATGAGCGTGTGAACCAGGTAACTCCGAATCTTTTTGCGCGGTATCGCACGGCAGAAGATTTTGCCAAGGCTGATCAGGCGGAATTGGAGTTGCTGATCAAGTCTACCGGATTTTATAAAAGCAAGGCGCGACACCTTATTGGGTGTGGGGAAACGTTAGTGACCAAATTTCATGGTAGAATTCCTCAGGCCATGGATGAGTTGACCACGCTACCTGGTGTGGGGCGTAAGACAGCAAATGTGATTTTAGGGAGTTATTTTGGAGAGCCGGCTGTGGTGGTCGACACCCATGTCAAACGAGTGGCCAATCGGCTGGACTTGACGAGAAGCCAAGATCCCACCAAAATCGAAGAAGATCTTCAATCTCTTATGCCGCAACCTCAATGGACCATCGGGGCCCAACGCCTTTTATTGCATGGGCGTCATGTGTGTCAAGCCAGAACTCCACATTGTGATCAATGTTCGCTGTATGACGTGTGCGAATGGGAAGGGAAACGAACGCTCGCATGAAAAG
The DNA here is from genome assembly GCA_032128535.1 of Nitrospirota bacterium. Lineage (GTDB taxonomy): Bacteria > Nitrospirota > Nitrospiria > Nitrospirales > UBA8639 > Nitrospira_E. The sequence goes on along the minus strand of JAQBGS010000288.1, from coordinate 4,207 downwards.
CATGACTGGATTTGGTAAACGAGAAGTACTCTCAAAGGGAACAATGGTGGGCGTGGAAATTCGATCGGTGAATCATCGATTTTGCGAAATCATGGCCCGCCTTCCTAAAACGCTCTCGAGTATGGAATTGGACCTGAAAGAACAGATTAAACAGGTGTGCGAGCGTGGACGCGTTGAAGTCATGGTGACGGTCAATGGTGGAGGGTCTGCCACGAAAAAAGTCGTCCAGCTGGATCGAGAATTGGCACGGCGATATATTCAAGAATTGAAAAGTTTGCAGCGGGACTGTCAATTGAGCGGAGCCATCGATGTGAATGTTGTTGCCGGTTTTCGTGATCTGTTTTCGGTCAATGAAGAGGTGGCGCCACTCAAGGACATGTCAAGCGTGGTGGCGGGATTGACCCAAAAAGCGTTAAGCGATTTAGAAAAAATGCGGAAGAAAGAAGGGGCGGTGTTGCAAAAGGACTTGACCCAACGTCTTCAAACTATTGAAGGACGTCTTCGTACCGTTCAGCATCGTATTCCCATCGCCTTAGAGGCCTCTGCGGTGCGTTTGAAGGGTCGGGTTGCGAAATTATTAGAGGGGCAATCGGTGAGTATGGATCGGTTAGCCCAAGAAATGGCCATGTTGGCCGAACGCTCCGATGTGACGGAAGAGCTCACCAGACTACGCAGCCATGTGGCCCAATTCCGTGCAGCGCTAAAGGAGAAAGGCGCTGTGGGGAAACGACTTGATTTTCTTCTTCAAGAAATGGGACGCGAGGTGAACACAATTGGGTCCAAGGCCAATGATGGGGAAATTTCCACCGAGGTCGTGGAATTAAAGAGTGAATTGGAAAAAATCAGAGAACAGGTTCAAAATATTGAATAACCGTTTGCTGAAACGTTCGGCAGGTGAGTGGGTATGTCCGTAGTAGGGAAGAAACTCTTAATTGTCGTCTCCGGCCCTTCGGGTGTGGGAAAGTCGACGCTTTGCAGGCATATCCTTCAAGATATTCCAGATATTCGCCTATCGGTGTCCTGTACTACTCGTCTTCCGCGTCCCGGGGAGACTGATGGGAAGGAGTATCGGTTTATCTCAGAAGAGGAGTTTCGTGCAAACATCGAGGCCCATGCCTTTGCGGAATGGGCTAAAGTCTATGACCGACTATATGGGACTCCGTGGAAAGAATTGGAACAGGAGCCTGGTGTACATACCGATATCTTATTGGATATCGATGTGCAAGGCGCTCGCCAGGTCATGAAAACCTTAAAGAAGGCGGTGACGATTTTTATTCTGCCCCCTTCGTTAGAAACCCTGCGGACGCGGTTGGCCGGACGGGGTACGGATTCTTCTGAGGAACAAAGCCGGCGGTTTCAGAAATCGCAAGATGAAATGAAAAACTATTCAGAATACCAATATACCATTCGTAATGAGACCTTGGACCAGGCCATCCGAGAATTGCGAGCCGTCATCGTGGCCGAGCGCGTGAAAACCGCGCATGTGGAGCCTGCCCAAGTCTTTCGGTAAGGGCTGCAATGATGAGGCCGAGTACGCTACACTCAATGGTGAAATTGTTTAACGTCACAGAAAGGTGAGGTGAGTCGATGGATGCATTATCGTTATTACCCGAACATCATCAAAAAATGTTTGATTCCCGGTATCGGATCGTGTTGATTGCAGCTCAGCGGGCCAAGCAGTTGGTGCGAGGGGCCGCGTCAAGGGGGACCAGTAAATTTTCAAAAGAAACGTCCATGGCGCTTGAAGAAGTGTTGGGAGGCAAAGTGCCCTATGTTATTGGAGATGAAGCCAAGCAGGCGATCCGTGCGGCCAAAATGGCCAACCACCGGCCAATCGATCCGGCTCTCTATGCACAACCAGACGAAAATGCTAAAGAAATTAAAAAAGAATTGAGTGTGTATATTGATGATACGGCTCAACATGGCCTAGCCGAGGTTGAACCCTCATCTGAGGCGTAGTCGAGGGTAAGGGGCACCTGATGACCAATTCTCAATTGGCCGGCAAACGTGTCGTTCTTGCGGTGACGGGAAGTGTTGCCGCTTATAAAGCTATAGGACTCTTGCGTCTTCTGACTCAACAAGGGGCCACGGTGGATGTCGTGATGACGGAGTCCGCTACACGATTCGTCGCTCCCCTCACCTTTGAAGTGTTATCAGGCTCGGCGGTGACGAGTGACCTATTTTCTGGTCATCAGGACATGAGGCATCTTTCTCTGACTGAACAAGCCGATGTGATGCTCGTGGCGCCGTGTACCGCCAATACTCTTGCTAAGTTAGCATTGGGTCTCGCGGACAATGTCCTTGTAACGATGGCGCTGACCCTGCAATGTCCCATGGTCATTTGTCCGGCGATGGATGGAGAAATGTGGTCTCATCCTACCGTCCAGGGGCATGTCAAAACCTTGCAGAGCAGAGGGGCGATCATTGTGGAGCCTGAGAATGGAGAGCTGGCCTCGGGACAATGGGGTCAAGGGCGCTTAGCTGCGGAGGAAACCATCCTGGCGACTGTGCAACATGTTCTTCAGCCTCGAAGGGATTGGCTGGGCGAGCGAGTCCTCATTTCGGCAGGTCCCACGCGGGAACCCATTGACCCGGTTCGGTTCTTGAGTAATGGTTCATCAGGGAAAATGGGTTTTGCCATGGCCGAAGCGGCTGCGGCACGAGGCGCCGAGGTGGTCCTAGTCTCCGGTCCGACTCAGTTGGAGTGCCCAAAGGGCGTCACGCGAGTGCCTGTGGTGACGGCAGATGAGATGTTACAGGCCTTAACCGCGCGGTTCGATTGGGCTACCACGCTGATCATGGCGGCGGCAGTTGGGGATTTTCGAGCCAAAGAATCACACTCCCATAAAGTTAAAAAGGATCAGTGGAAGGGTGAAGCGCTCCCATTAGAACGGACGCCCGATATTTTGTTGGCGCTTTCCGCCCAACGCACGCATCAACGTATGATAGGGTTTGCGGCCGAAACCGATGATCTCATCGAATATGGGCAAACCAAACTTCAAAACAAACAACTCAATATGTTGATCGTGAATCAAGTTGGCGGGGAACATTCTGCCTTTGGAAATGATTCCAATGAAGTCATTGTCCTCACGCCCAATTCTTCTCCCTCTCCAATCCCCCGTATGCCGAAACGGCAACTGGCCGATGTTCTCTTGGATCGCGTGAAAACGCTTTCCGTGGCTTCACAATCTCAGCCCTCCGCCTCGTATCCGACTTCCTAATTCCTTCGTTTTCTCTTTCTTAAGTGTCCGTAAATCTGAAGACACAGATGCCCCATGTCTATTTCGGGTTTACCGCGTATTGTAGGCATTTGAACAATAAGAATTAGACAAAACGGGTAGGAACAAGAAAAAATTTAACTTAATAAGCCAATTTACCGATAAAGAGAGGAATGGAAGGATTCTTCATGAATATGGTGTTTTTAGGCTGGCTCGGTACCATCATTGTGCTGGCCTCCAGAAAAAGCTAGCCTGACCTCTCCCTCCCTCACGAGTTTTCAACCCTGTACTCCAAGGAACATCAGAGGAATCGTTTATAGACTGGCAATCTTCATTCAAACGAAGCGATCACACATTGAGGAATGAAGGGATAGCTCAGAAGAGGGCTATTGAAAATGACTCGCTGTGAACGTTAGGGCAGTGTGTGTGGTCGGCAGGGAATTTCTCTCTCCTCAAAAACAACCGAGTCGATCCCAAATTGAATGGCAGCTAACAGCGTGTGGCCCATATTCGCGTTATTCACCAAGTGGGGAACGTGTTTTGATGATATATGTTGGTAAAGTTTCGACTTTGTTCTTTTACAACTTTCCTTTCTTGTTGAGCTGCCAAAATTTTCTCAGATTTTTCCAGTTTCTTATAATAAGAAGAATTAACACGACATTCACGGTGAGGCGAAATAACAAAATGACCGTTTTGGCCAAATTATCACTTGGCTGAATTCCAGAAAACCGTATTTTGTAAATACTTAATACGTCTACCACCGATTCAAAAATATTCTCTACGGTGAAAAGCAACCAATGTAAATAGGTAGCTTCAGCTTTGACTATAAAAAACCCTGGGAATTGATGATGCAAGTCTTGAAAAAAGAGGCCAAACATAATAAAAAGTGCAAAAACACAACTACATTCCATGGCGAGATCGTCTTGACCGTAGGCATACTTTAAGGACTTTTCACTCCTTTTCTTTAACGTGGCTTTCCACCCCACATA
>JAQBGS010000287.1:0-10375 GCA_032128535.1 Nitrospirota bacterium | reverse complement strand
GCTGCTGGAGATGAATGTTGGTGTATCCTGATTCATTTTCGGATGAGCTACCAGAAACTTGACGACAGATACCGAACATTCTTCCTGTCAAATATCAGCACTAGGCTGTTGTGTGAAAACTATGAAGGATGGCGAGAGTTGGTGAAAAAAAGAAAATTAAAAAAAGAGGAGTAAGGAGTGAAAATTTTATTGGAATCTAACAGACAGGGCGCGATAATCGTAACCCAGGTTTCAATGCCTCCCCTCCTTTTTCTGTCATGCCCACTATTGTCAGCGGGCATCCAGGAGTAGAGGTTAAAAGAATGGTTCCTGACTTGTCGTGTTGGCCGCTTGTCTTAACCTGTTTCGCGAGAATGACCTTAGAAGAGAATAAACGGTGACACGTTCTTCCCCGAAGGCATAAAAGGTTCTCTTGGTGTCCGAAAGATCAAATCGAGATTCTAGAGGCGGGGTGATTGGACGGTGGCAAGAAAGTTCGTGATTTGTACTACGGCAGTCTGTAGCATTTCCATAGTTTGTGGGCCATCCAGCGTCTTTCCCTCCCGATTGGCTTGTTCGATCTTGATAGCCATGTGGCGAAGCGGTGTGGCTCCCACATTGGCGCAAATCCCTTTTAAGCCGTGGGCGGCTTCACCCAATCCGTGACTGTCTTTTTGATCGAGAGCTTGTTCGATTGCACGAACACAGGTCGTGACATCCGAGACAAACTGCTCAGCCATTTTGGCAACAAATTCAGGACCTCCAAGTTCTTGCCATTCTTGAAAAAGAGCAAGATTAATGGGAGAAGGATTCTCGTCTTCCGAATTAGTGGCCCCGTTGGCTGGAATGGGGGAATCGTCATTGTTCATGTGGTTAGCATTTACATCTGACTCGGTGAAGGCACTCTCAAAGGCCATGGGAAGTTCAAGTGTATGGTTGTCTTCAGGATGAACTGGAAGTAAGCGTTCAAGCACGCGAGCCAATTCTTCTGGGCGGATAGGTTTAGAGAGATACTCGTCCATTCCGGCCGTTAAACATTTTTCTTTATCGCCAGGCATGGCATTGGCGGTCAATGCAACAATGGGAATTCGGGAATAGCGAGGAGTGAATAGTGAAGAGTCTGGAGTGTCAGAAAAGTTTGTCTCTTGCTCCTTACTCCTCACTCCTAACTCCTTGCTATTTTCACTTTCCGCTTCACGAATAATTCTCGTGGCTTCAAACCCGTCCATCTCTGACATTTGGCAGTCCATGAGAACCAGAGCATAGGATCCTGTGGCTACAGCTTTGACGGCTTCTCGACCAGTAGCTACCACATCTGCTCCATACCCCAAACGTTCCAGGAGTAAGACAATCAGTTGCTGATTTATGGCATGATCGTCGGTGACTAGAATTTTTTCCCGGGATAGTCGTTGTGCTTCCTTCAATGTATGACGAGTGACCAAAGGACGGATCTGTTCGGGTTCTTCGTTCCAACAGTATCCCATCACCGTGGCCAATCCATCATGAAGTTGAACCTTACGGAGGGGTTTGGTGAGGTAACCTGCAAAACCGGCTTGGTGGGCCGCTGCCGCTTCTCCTCGTTGTCCAATCGAAGTGAGGAGCAGGAGTTTGGTATGGGCCAAGTCCGCCTCCTCTCGGATGAGTTGGCCTAGCTGAATTCCGTCTAACTCAGGCATGCTGCGGTCCAGAATAGCTAGATCAAAGGGATGCCCCGACGCAACGGCTTCTTGAAGAAGGGGAAGGCATTGTTGGGCGATCGACGTGGTCATGGGCTGCATGCCCCAAGATTTGGCATAGGATTCCAACAGGAACAAATTAGTGGGGTTGTCATCGACACAGAGGACACGTAGGCCTCGAAGATCCAGCCGAGGAAGCCATTCGGTTTGAGTCGTTGGAGAGCAGATATCCAATTTCACCGAAAACCAAAATAGACTCCAGTCTCCCTGGTGGCTTTCCACGCCAATGGTCCCATCCATCCGTTCCACCAATTGTTTGCAAATCGCCAATCCCAAGCCTGTGCCTCCATATTTCCTGGTCGTGGAACTGTCGGCTTGGGTAAATGAGTGGAAGAGTTTGTGTTGCGCTTCTGGAGCAATGCCGATTCCGGTATCCCACACGTGAATTTGGAGTTCCACTTGCGACTCTGAGGCCCCCATAAATAATACGTGAACACTGACCTCACCCTGGTTGGTAAATTTGATTGCGTTCCCGATCAAATTCAAGAGAATCTGGCGAATCCTCCCAGGATCGCCTTTTAGTCTGGTCGGCACATCGGGAAAGACCAATCCCGTTAATTCCACCTGCTTTTGCGAAGCTCGTTCAGCCATTAAATCTAACGTATCTTCCAACGTACTGCTTATGCTGAAATCAATGGACTCCAGTTCAAGTTTCCCAGCCTCCATCTTCGAGAAATCGAGAATGTCGTTTAAGATGTCCAAGAGCGCTTCGGCTGAGGTGCGCACGGTATTTGCCAAGTACTGCTGCTTGGGGGTCAGGGACGTTTCCAACAATAAACCGTTCATACCGATCACCCCGTTCATGGGAGTACGAATTTCATGGCTCATGGTAGCCAAGAAATCAGTCTTGGCCCTGGCGGCTTGGAGGGCTGCGTCGCGTGAGAGGGCTAATTCGTCGTTTTTAGTCTGGAGATCGTCGGCCATGTCCATGATCTGTTGTGCAATGCGTTTCCGTTCCGTGACTTCTTCCTGCAACCGGGTATTGGCCTCAGATAGTTTGCTGGTTCGTTCATTCACCCTATCGGAAAGGTGCTCACGATTCCGTTCCAACTCTTCCTCCCGATCCTGAATTTCCTGGAGCATGCTATTGAACCCATCGATTAAGGTTCCGATTTCATCAGGGGCTTTGGTCGTGGCCCGCAAGGAGTAATCCTGGATTTGGGAGATTCGCGTGGCCACGCTCGTGAGGTGGACTAATGGATCTAAAATAGATTTTTGGAGCCGCGCAGCGATGACCAGTGCCAACAGACAAGAGAGAACCATGGCTACAATTGTGAGAAGGAGAAGGTCATGGAACCGTTGATAGACGGGTTCTAAATTTGAAAGGAGATAAACGGTTCCCACATGCTCATTGTTAATATAGATCTTTCGATAGATTTCTATTGACTGCCAGGACAATCTGTAAATTGCTTCTTCAGAAGATTTCACGAGATCGGGAGGAGTACCCGGTTGATATTGTGAGAGGATATTTCCCTTTGTGGAAAACAAGACGGCTTGCAGAATGTTGGATTGGTGCCGGAAGGCAGAGAGAATCTCTTGTGCAGCGTCTTCGTCATGAAACACAAGGGCTGCTGAGCTGTTTTCGCCTATTAACCCGGCTTGCTCAGTCAACCCTTCTACCAGGGATTCCCGTATTTGCCACAGGTCGTTAAAAACCAATATGGAGCATGCGAACAGAAGGCTTAAGGCAGACGTGAGGACCAAGATCAAGAAGAATTTCCCTTTGAGGGACATAGGTTGAAAAATTTGAAAGAATTTCTGGCTGAATATTCGTTTCATGGGGTGTAGATCTTGGCTAAGCGAAGTAATTTGGAGCTGACTTTCAGATTGGTTTGGTTGATGACATCGGTGTTAACGGCGAAACGAATTTTCTGATTGTCAACAAATAACTGGACCATGCCACCTTGCCTCATGAAATCAACGGTTTCTCCTACAGTCAGCACATTCTCTTTCGCCACCTGATGACGAAGTGCCCGTATATGTGAAGAGGCGGAAGCCGGGAGATATAGCAAATGGCAGTGTTGGAGTTCGGTTGTGGGAGGATTGCGGCGAATCTCAAACGGATGGTCTCGAACTGACTTATTGGCCAAAGTGGCATCTAACGATTGCCCAAAGGGATCTTTGCCCATCACACAAATTCGAAGGTGCCCATTTGTGGCCTTGAAGGTCGATGCCGGCCAATCCACAAAGTTGGAGAAGTGATAAAGGAACGCCGCTTTGTCGTGATATTCTTCGAGTGTCTCAGCCCGACTGGTGACAGGATTCCAGATTAAACTGAAAAGGGTCATAAGGAGGGGAAATAGGAATCGCGGATTAAACGTATGCATGTTCCATGGTGGCTGAATCAGTAAGAGTGGATTAAGCCGTACAATCTGGTGGGTGTCTCATGTTGCTGATATGGCCGCTCGTGGGGAAAATACACTTTTTCAACAGACTCCTAGAAGGAGAGTTTGATATATTTTTCGGTTTCTTTAGAAGAAATCTGAACGGGAATCTGGAATGAGAGGAACAGTCGAGAATGGCAACAGTTGGTATTCAGAATAACCAAATAATTCTGTTGAGCTAGGGTTTCGGGGAGGATGGGGGCGAGGTCTTTGTCGGAGTCTGTTCGGTTAATCGTGCGAACAGTTTTTTCCGGGTAGAAAAGAAGACAGGCTGGTCTTCTGACAGTTTAAGAAATTTCCCATAATATTGATTGGCCAATCGATCATTGCCCAACCGTTCATAGGCATAGCCCATATTCAGATGAATGTGGGGGAGATCGGCTTCTAGCGTTTCAGCCTGACGCAATTCGTGGATGGCCAGTTGATAGTCCCCGCGTTGTTGAGCCACAAGGGCTCGTTGAATCCAAAGCTGTGGGATTTTATCATTTCTGGCTAACCTGCTTAAAAAAAATTGATCAGCTTGCTCCATATCGCCTTTGCCGAGGAGCGCGGTGCCCATCCAAAACCAGGGTTCCCACTTCACGGGCGGGTCATGAAACAGGGGAGACAATAATGCCACCGCACCTTCGTACTCTCCCGATCGAATCAATTGTTGAGCATGACGTAATCGATTGGCTTGCGTGGGTTGTAATGGGGTAGTTGTTTGGACATCGTGATTCATAGCCTCCCGTCGTGCTTTCAGCGCTTCGAGGGTTGGTGACCGAGGAGGAGCAGAATCCGTTAAAGGTCTGCTGGTCTTGACGAGCTCCTCCGTCTGAATAATTTCTTCTTCTACTGACATCGCGACCAAATTGGGGGCTAATGGTTCTTCTGTTAGATCAGCATTGACCATGTCCTCGGCTGAATCTTTTGTTGTTAACGTTGGGAGTTTAGTGGCGCTAATGACGGACGATGGTTCCTGTGAAACTGATAGGGGGGGGATCAACGATTCCTCTATATCTCGGCTGGATTGATCTATTGAACTCGAAAGGCTTTCTTGGTCCGGAGTGGCTGTGGACACCATCGCCTTAGTTAATGAAGGGTTGATCGTTTCAACCTCGAAACGGGAAGGTGTTGTCACCTCATGAGGAGGTGACGAAGCAATTGGGTCATTGTCGGTACCCAAACTTGCCGATGCCTGATGCGGTTCTTTAGGGGTCGGAGTCGTCGGGCTTTGGGGAAACTGGGTAGGCTCCGTGGCAGCAGCAACACGAGTTTCTGACGATTGATCAACGAAAACCGGATTCTCCAAGAGATCCGGATCATTGGGTAGTGTGAGATGGTCATTCACGCGAGCCTGCGTGTTGGTTGCCAGCTCAAAGTCCAAGTGTCCACCGATCCAAAATGCCGAAAAAGCAAGACCTCCTAGTGTGATAGTCATCCCCACCATCACCATCAAAAATCCGAACGGGGAATCCTTGCGATGCCGTCCAGCCCCTTCACCCTTATTAAAAACAGGCCGTGGACCCATGTCAGTCTTCGGGTTTGGCGGCGGCTCTTCAGATTGCGTCTGGAGGCGTTTGAGGGTATCTGCGATGATACTCATGGTTTTAGCTCAGTAAAAAGTAAGGAGTCAAAAGTAAGTCGTGGGAATACAAATCGTGAGGCGTGAAGCGTCAGGGGAAAAATTTTCGAGATGTTTTACGCCTAACGCCTTACGTTTCACGGCTTGGAGTTGGCTTCTCACTTTTACCTTTCTCCATTTCACTTGAGAAATTCCTGCGCCGCTTTCCAGACCAGGAAATGACCAATGACTGGATTCTTTTTTGCAAAAGCTCCCAATAAGGCGCGGTCGCAGAGTTGATTAATCCGTCTAGGGACTCCTCCAGATAGCCAATAGATGAGCCATGGAACTCCGGCTTGGAATCGAAAGCGCTCAGCCTGTTGTACCTTTTGGATGCGGTGATAAATATAATCGCGCGTTTCTCTGAACCCAAAGGGTTGCAGGCGATAGCGCACGCTAATGCGTTGCCGCAAGGGGCGAAAGCATCGGGCGGCGAGCTTCTGCTCAAGTTCTGGCTGTCCGACCAGTAACAGACACATGAGCTTGTCTTTTTCGGTATCCAAATTCGACAACAGGCGGAGACCTTCCAACACTTTCCCGCTTAAGCGGTGGGCTTCATCGACTAACACCACCACTCGTTCCCCGCCTTCAGCCAAACGGAGAAGGAGTTTGGGGAGTTCCCGTTGCAAGGCTCCCAATGACCGATCTTCCGGTATGGTTCCGGTGAGGTCTTCATAAATAGAAGTGAGCAAATCACCATAGGACTGATCCGGATTTAATAAATACGCAAAGCGAACTCCGTCTGGCGGATGCCGAAGCAGATGACGGCACAAGAGCGTTTTCCCAAGGCCGACTTCTCCCGTCAGCATCGTGAAGCCCCCACTGGCAATGCCAAATCGCAGGTGATTCAACGCTTCCATATGGTGACTGCCCGGGAAAAAGAAATCGGTATCCGGTGTCAGCCGAAAAGGCGGTTCGGTCAGCCCTAAGTCGTGGTAGCAGAGGTGTAAATCAAGCGTGGTCATAAGGAGGCTTTTACAATCTTCGGCGAAATAAAGATGACTAATTCACTTTTGGTTTTCGCGGTATAGGTGCCAGTAAATAATCTTCCAAGAAATGGGATGTCCCCTAAAATGGGAACCTTGCGTTCGGTTTCTGACGATTCTTCTTGGATGAGACCCCCGATGATGATCATTTCGCCGTCTTTGAGTCGGACCAGTCCGGAGGATTGTTTGATATCCAGGAGCGGGGCAGTGGCGGTCCGATTGGGTGACGTTACGATTTCACGCAGGCGAGAAATAATGGGTGTGACATCCATCATGATCCAGCCATCATCGGAGATTTGTGGAGTCACGGACAGCACCAATCCAACGGTTACGGAGCGGGCTTGTTCGGTCACAATATTGCCGCTTCCAGCCGTCCCCTGTGAAACTGTTGAGGTGAAGAAGGGTTGATCCGTGGCCACTTTAATGAGGGCCGGCTGATTGTTCATTGTGACGACGCGAGGTTGCGAGACCACCCGGACTTCGCCTTGTTCTTGGAGAGCCTCTAGGACCCCGTCAAAGCTCCCATCGGCAAAGGAAATTGTGGTGGTTGCGGCTTTGGCAATGAATCCGCCAAAGGGTGCGGCGATGATATTGGCCAGAGCAATATTCCCCGAGTCGCCATAAAAATTGATTTTGCTCCAGTCGATGCCCAGGCTGTAATTATCACTCAAGTTGACTTCATAGATTCGAGCTTCAATTTGGACTTGCCGATGTAAGGCTCGATGGACAGATTTCAGGAAGTGTTCAATTTCATCCACGCGTTTGTACCAATCCGTCACTTGGATCGTCCCTGAAAGCATATTGATGACCAACCGCCCATCCTTGGACATCAGCGTTTGAATTTGTTTTTCCAATTCCTGCCAAAACTTGATTTCATCTGTTTGATTGACCTCGATTTGCCCCGTTTCCGATGACCCACCTCCACTGCTGGAACCGGAGCTCATTTGTGCCCGGTTTTGTCCCGTGCCCCCTCGGACCAGCCTGATGTAATCGACATCCAGGCTGGCTGTTTTGAATTTTCGAACCTGAATGAGGTTGTCATGGTGTTCCCAATAATACCCATGGGCTTCCAGCAGAGCTGACATGGCCTGTTCCAACGGTAGATCATGAAAGTCGACGGTGGCGGATCCCGTGATTTCTGGCCCGGAAACAATATTGAGTCGATTACTTCGTGCGAAGAGTGCGAGCGCATCGATAATGGGCAATTCATGGGCCCGGAATGAATACAGCGGCCCTAATGCCGGAAGCGTCGGAGAATCGGCGTCTTCGATATCGCTGCTCAGTGACATGCGATCTTCGAGGGAAAATGTGCCATCGAGATTCTTGATCGCTGTTGGGATGGCCTGTTGACCCAGAGATGCTTCCAATGTCGGAATTGTGGAAAATTGTGCAGCCGGAACGTCTTTTTCTGGGGCCGTGGTCGTACAACTCAAGAGGCTGAACAGGCCGGCAACGGATATCGTCATGATTATGAATGAAGGACAATTGTCGCGCTTGGTTTGTGCTGGCGTCTGTTTCATAGGATTACATTCGTGATTTAAGAAGTAGCGTTGGTTGGAAAGGTTAAGAATTCCTTCTTCCCATGACGTGCAAGCCAGACGCCTTTGAGCTGAATAGAGACGACCTGATACCCCTCAATCATTTCCCCTTCATACACCACTTGACGATTGATCACCGCGCTTCGTCGTTGTGCCTCGATGGCGACCGCTTTCAGGATCAGGCTGATTGGCGATGATACGCCTGGCATAGGGGAATGAGGTGCAGAAGTTCCCGATTGAGCGGAAGATGGTTGTGACCATTTGGCGACCGACATGGGTGCGAACGGATCTCGTGCCGGATGATGAATCCATTGGGTGGCGACTTCATCATGTGTCATCAAAGAGGGAGGCAAGGTTGTTGACGGACCTTTCCCTCCATCGGGTGTAAAGGCAATTGAAACCGGCAGCGTAGAATCCATAGTTGACTCGATGACGTTGTGATACACGGCGAATCCTGCCAAGAGGCACAGGCCTAGCATGACGATTGGGCTTTTTAAAGCTCGACGGAATCGTGCGTTTTCATCCATGTTGTTAACCCAACTGTGAAATGTGTAGCTTTTATCCCGTTACCATTGACAGTAATTTCTTGAATGTCGATGCGAGGTCCTGATTTTTCCAGGGCTTGCAAAAACTGTAAAAATTCGCGATATCCGCCTCCTTCCTCCGGAGAGCTGAGATGGAGTTCTAGAGGAATGATCGTGATGCCTTGAATCGGAGAAGAAGTTGGTTGTGGCTTCAGGATCTGATATTGCACGTGAAGTGCGATCTGCTCCCCCTGTTCCTGAAGTTTCTGAGCCCATTGGGCCAGATGTGTGAAATCTTGAATTAAATGCTGGTCGGCTTGTTCCAAATGAGTCTGAAGGGCTTCAGGCCGGGCCTCTCGATATCGAACTCCAATCTGAGAAATTTCCTGTTCCAAATCCATGATGGTCTGGATGGAGGCTTTGCTGTTGTACACTTCCACAAACTTGTCAAGGCTGATCCAAGCTATAATGGTCAGGCTTCCCATAAGCATGATGGTGATGGTGAGACCTTTCTTTTCGGAAAGCCCGGCACCGTGTTTTGCCCACCAGGAATTCATGAGAGATTTCCTTTTAAAGCCCACTGGTAATTTGGCTGTGTATCTTCTCGCACTGCTTGAGAATTCGTTTGTTTCAGGAGCTGATCCCGCCAATCTTCCTGCACTCGTACATGGTAAGGTCCTTGAGCTAATTCTCGAGCAAGGCCATCTATCAGTAACAGAGTCGAAGGAAGATTGGTTGAGGTTCTTCCAGCTAATTCCAGGTCCCAACTGTCTTTCGTTCGTTTGACCACGGTTTTGTAGAGAATCATCTGAGGAGGAATGACGTTTCCCAAATAACTCAACAAAGGCCCTTCGAGCAACGGAATTTTCTTTTCAGTAATGGCCTGAGCCCATTGTTGTTGGGTTTGGATGGTGATGAGTCGACTGATCCACTGTTGTTGGTTTTCTCGGAGAGCCAGCGCCTGAGTTGCTGCGGTCTGGAATCGTTCTTGATTTTTGGCAAAGTACCCCTTGAGGATTCCGGTGGCTCCAACACTCACAATAAGGAATCCGACGATCGCCGCCGCCAAGGTTTTTGCGAGCAACTTTTTTAACGGCGCCCGCCGTACCTCCAAGGGCGTAAAATTATTACTCAGATTGCTAGGAAGTGTTGCGCCGACCCAAAGCCAGTATTTCCAATCGGGCTTGATCGGACATGGCAAAATAGGTGTTGAAACGTGAGGTTGAACTTCTTCTAAGGTCAATCGCTCGTCTTCACCTAAAAACCAAATGTGGGGAATATTCACATTGGCCTGTTGAGTAACGAACATGATCGTGCGATTGACTTCTGTTCCAACTCTTTCTCCTAACGGAACCCAATCTTGCACGGGAGCAAGGTGCCGAGTCAGGAGGAGGCCTCCATCCTCTCCTGCTGCGATGAAGGTGACTTTTCCCTCCAGCATGCTGATCAGGATGGTGGCTTTTCCAGGTTCAATTGATAAGGTGCTCAGTTGACTTTCTGAAAGGGCTGAGAGCGGAGCAAGTTGTTGAAGCTCCAGGTCCAAATTTTCACAAATTTGCGCAATTTCATCGATGAAACTTTGGGGGAAAATTTCAAGATGAACGCTCTGCTGCCCTTTACCTTGT
>JAQBGS010000286.1:0-3342 GCA_032128535.1 Nitrospirota bacterium | reverse complement strand
ACGCGATAGGGCATTTGGAGTTTTTGTAAAATGGTTTCTGCGGCTTGCGTTAACCGTTCTAAATCATCATACGAATGATCAGGATGAACAAAATTCACGAGTTCAACTTTTTGAAACTGATGCACTCGAATCAACCCTTGCGTGTCTTTGCCATAGGAACCTGCTTCGCGGCGAAAGCAAGAGGTATGCGCCACATACCGGATGGGAAGTTGCTTGGTGTCCAGGACATCGTCTCGATATAAATTGGTGACGGGCACTTCGGCCGTGGGAATAAGAAATAAATCTTCTGCTGATAAATGAAAGGCATCATCTTCGAATTTGGGTAATTGTCCGGTTCCCGTCATGCTGGCACGGTTGACCAACACGGGCGGAAGCACTTCGGTGTAGTCATGTTCTTGAACATGAAGGTCAATCATGAAGTTGGCCAAGGCCCGTTCTAAATGGGCGCCCATGCCGACCCCCACTGAAAATCGCGCTCCGGCAATTTTTGTGGCGCGCGGAAAATCTAAAATGCCTAGGGATTCCCCGAGGTCGAAGTGCGAACGGGGCATGAATTCAAAGTCGGGGAGGGTGCCCCATTGGCGAATTTCCTGATTGTCTGCTTCATTGGTCCCAATTGGCACCGACTGATGCGGCACATTAGGAATGCTCAGGGCCTGCTCCCGCAAGGGTTCTTCCACCGCGCGCAACTCCAGTTCCATGGCTTGAATCTGTTCGCGCATCTGCCGAAGAGCCGCCATCTGGTCATCCGCAGGTTGTTTGTTCCGCTTGAGTTCCGCAATACGCTCAGACCCTTGTTTGAGTTGATGGCGCATTTCTTCGACTTGTTGAATCAAGGTGCGTCGTTTGTCAGAAAGCGACTGAATCGTGTCCCACGGAACATCGTTCCCGCGAGCGCCAAGTTGGGCCCGAAGGGAGTCTAGCTGGTCACTGAGTAGGCGGGGATCGTGCATGGTTGCGTTGGAAGGAATCCGAATCTATCATGGGTTTCTAGTGCAGTCAATGAACCTGGTTGAGTCTCTTTCGCTTTCTCAATCTTCAAAATGGCGATGCCCTATCTCTTCCCCTATGAAACGGAATTTGCCGTCATTATTGGCTTGCTCATTGTGGGCTTGTTGTTTGCCAAACGGATGATTCGAAAGCGGCAGAAGCCGCTGCCATGAGGTTTTGAGGCTTTGCGCTAGGCTTTCAAAATATTGTGGCTGATTCTAAGCAAGGGATAGTGGTGAGTGGCCTTGTGGTGGTTGATATGCGCGTGAGCTTGTGTTGTCTTTTGGAGAAGTGCTCTCTATAATTCGTCTCCATTTTTACCGAAAGGAATTATTTTGCCACCGTCTGATATTGCCAGAACGGATAATCGCGGGCCACGCGACCTTCGTCCGGTCAAAATAACGCGGCCGTTTACCAAATATGCTGAAGGGTCAGTTCTTATTGAAATGGGGGAGACGAAAGTCATCTGTACTGCCTCGGTAGAAGAAAAAGTCCCACCATTTTTACGAGATAAAGGGCAAGGATGGATCACCGCAGAATATGGCATGCTGCCTCGGTCGACGCATGACCGCATGTCCCGGGAAGCTAGCAAGGGCAAACAAGGCGGACGGACATTGGAAATTCAACGGTTGGTCGGTCGCGCACTTCGCGCGGTCACCGATATGCATCAAATGGGGGAGCGAACGGTGTGGATTGATTGCGATGTCATCCAAGCTGATGGCGGCACGCGTACGGCTTCGATTACAGGGTCCTTTATTGCTCTTGCTGATGCCTTTGCCACATTGAAAGCAAAAAACCGCATTACGCAATGTCCTTTGCTGGATTATTTGGCGGCCATAAGCGTAGGCAAAGTCTGTGGGGAAGTTCGCTTGGATTTGGCGTATGATGAAGATTCGCAAGCGGATGTCGATATGAATCTTGTGATGACCGGCAATGGCCGCATGGTGGAAGTGCAAGGTACCGCCGAGCAGGCGCCATTTTCCAAACAGGATCTTGATGAATTTTTAGCCTTGGGGTGGAGTGGCATTCAGGATTTAATTAAGATTCAAAAAGATCTGGTGGGGAGTTTGACCTAATTGGATTTTCCTCTGAATACGGTAGTTCTGGCCACCAGAAATCAGCATAAGGTAGAAGAAATTCAAGCCCAGCTTGCGGATGTATCGTTGACCTTTCTCTCGTTAGCAGATTTCCCTGATTTACCCGAGGTAATTGAGGATGGCGCAACCTGCAAGGAAAATGCAGTCAAAAAAGCCAGGGAAACCGCTGCGGCGACAGGCCATTGGGCATTAGCTGATGATACGGGGTTAGAAGTAGATGCCTTAGGTGGACGGCCTGGGGTATACGCCGCACGGTATGCCGGCGAGGGAGCAACCTATGCTGTTAATTGTGAGAAATTGTTAGAAGAACTTCAGCATATTCCCGTGGGACAACGGGGCGCTCGGTTTCTCACCGTTATGGCTCTCTCGGATCCAGATGGCCAAACCGAGACCGTTGAAGGCGAGCTGCAGGGCCAAATTGCAGAACAGTTTTACGGGAGCCAAGGTTTCGGGTATGATCCAGTCTTCTATGTGCCAGCAGCGCACAAAACTTTGGCTCAAATGACCCTGGAAGAAAAAAACGAACTGAGCCACCGTGGGCAGGCCTTGCGGTTGGCAAAAGATCTTCTGAAACGACAACGTGAACGCACACCATCAGTCGGGGCGTAGCGCAGCCCGGTAGCGCGCCTGCTTTGGGAGCAGGATGTCGGAGGTTCAAATCCTCTCGCCCCGACCAATAAAAACAACACCTTACGCAACTTCCTTCTCCTTCCTCATTTCCCCGTTTCCGGTTCCTGTGCCGGTTCCATCCTGAATCGGCTGATTTTCCCCGGTAGGTTGCCCTTCGTTCGGAGTCAATTTCCCATAGCCAGATACTCCCTCCACGGCGTCTCTCAGGTGGGTCGGGGAGAGATGGGCATAGCGTTGAACCAAGGTGGTCCCGCTATGTCGAAGCAGAGCGGCAATCGTACTGTCATTCTGGCTATTCATGGCCAGCCTGGACGCGAAGGTGTGTCGCAACGTGTGCCAGGTTACCCCTTCCAATTTGGCCTTCTCCACGGCTGGACAAAAGATCCTCCCATAGAAGTTGTAAGTATCCATATGGCTCCCCAGCGTCTTACTCGGGAAGACCCACGTGGAGTATTCCCAGGAGGGGAACCCTCGCAACAACTCCTGGGCTTCTGCGTTCAACGGGACATATTGAACCTTGCCCGATTTCGTTTGAGGCAGGGTCAAAAAACCTTGCTCCAAATTGACATTGGCCCATCGAAGGGAAAACAGTTCGGTTTTCCGCAACCCTGTCAGAATGGCCAAT
>JAQBGS010000285.1:0-4070 GCA_032128535.1 Nitrospirota bacterium | reverse complement strand
GAATCCACACCATCCATTCCAAGAACTCCATCAAATGGATCTCCCGAGCCTCAATCAAGCGTTGCGCTCGGCTCAAGCGTTTGTGCATACCCTCTTGGATTCCATCCATATTGGCAACTTCATTTAAAGGAATGGGCTTGGGAATAAATTTAAAATCGAACAGCCCTCGAATGTTTGAACGCTGCCGATGTTCATCATTCACCAAGGCGGCATATTCCCCGTACAGTTTCGAGTTGTTGGTATGGGTCGCATGCTGCAACTTAAAAATAGTTTCAGGATTCCAATTATGGTGCTCCCCCTGGATGCGATAATGGATTTCGCCACCGAAATCTAGCTGGCGAATGGGAACGGGTTGGTAAGCCAATGCATGGCGACGTAAGGTTTCATCTCCAAGCTCACGGATACCGATTCCCTCAATTCGAGAGGCGGTCCCCGTAAAATATCGGTCAATCAAATCAGTGCGGAGACCAATGGCCTCGAAAATTTGCGCGCCACAATAGGATTGCAACGTCGAAATGCCCATTTTGGAAAATATTTTCAGGAGACCTTTATTCACGGCTTTGATAAATCGTGACTCGGCCGTCGCCGCATCAACGGTTTCAGGGAAAAACCCTTCCCGCTCCATATCGACAAGGGACTCCACGACCAGATACGGGTTAATGGCCCCAGCGCCGTACCCAATGAGGCAGGCAAAATGATGGACATCCCGTGGCTCACCCGTTTCTAGAATCAACCCGACTTCAGTTCGCGTCTCCTCCCGCACCAAATGATGATGCACAGCAGACACCCCTAATAAACTCGGGATGGGCGCCCATTCGGCATTGACCCCCCGATCACTCAAAATCAAGAACTTCTCCCCATCCTTAATAGCCTTAGAGGCCTGCTGACACAGCTGCTCAACCGCCGAGGCTAGCCCCTCCGGCCCTTCGGAGACTTTAAAGAGCAAGGATAACGTCTTACTTTTAAAATGAGGGTCGCCAATCATGCGGATCTTTTGAAGATCCACATTGCTCAAAATCGGCTGCTGGAGTTTGATCCGTCGACAGGCTTCAGGAATTTCGGCAATCACGTTGGGTTTCGGTCCAATGTTGGTCACGAGTGACATGACCAAATGCTCACGAATCGGGTCGATGGGGGGATTGGTCACCTGCGCGAATAACTGTTTGAAATATTTAAAAAGCAATTGCGGGCGTTCCGATAACACCGCCAACGGCGTATCGGTTCCCATGGAAGAAATCGGTTCCTCGCCATTCATTCCCATAGGGAACAACACCATTTTCAATTCTTCTACGGTGTACCCAAAGGCCTGCTGACGTTGCCGAAGTGTGGGATGATCGGGTTGAGGAACATTCATCGGTTCCGGCAGTTCATCCAGAGACACACGATATTGCGTCAACCATTGCCGATAGGGCTTGCGTTTGGTGATGTCGGTTTTGATTTCTTCGTCGTCGATGATCCGCCCTTCCACCGTATCCACCACAAACATCCGGCCTGGCTGCAGGCGTCCTTTCATCCGAATATTTTGCGGGTCGGTCGGCAACACGCCGGCTTCGGAGGCCAACACCACAAAATCATCCTTTGTGACCTGATAACGACAGGGCCGAAGTCCATTGCGATCCAAGGTCGCGCCAACCAATTTGCCGTCGGTAAAACAGACGGCTGCCGGACCATCCCAAGGCTCCATCACTGCCGCGTGGTATTCATAAAACCCGCGGCGATCAAAATCCATTTGCGGATTCCCGACCCATGGCTCAGGGATCAGCATCATCATCGCATGCGGGAGTGACCGACCCGCCATCACCAAAAATTCAATCGCATTATCTAAACAGGCAGAATCACTTTGTGTGGCATCATCAATAATCGGAAACAGTTTCTTTAAATCATCGCCAAAAAGATCGGACGCCAATCGTCCCTGCCGTGCTCGCATCCAGTTGACATTCCCCTTCAACGTGTTGATTTCACCGTTGTGTACGGAATACCGGTACGGATGAGCCAATGACCAGGTCGGAAAGGTATTCGTGCTAAACCGCGAATGCACCAGAGCCAGCGCTGAGACAAATGTAGGATCAGCTAAATCGGGATAGAACAACGACACTTGTTCGGGAAGTAACATGCCTTTATACACGATCGTATTGCAGGACAAGCTGGAAACGTAGACCCACTCCTTCCCAATCAAGGCCGATTCCCGCACAGCTCGAGTCATCAGCTTTCGAATAACGTATAGTTTGCGTTCAAACTGCGTAGGGTTGAGAGAAGCTCGAGCTATAAAGAATTGGCGAATAGCCGGCATGGTCGACCGAGCTTGCACGCCAATGTGGTCTTCTTTGGCTGGTACATCCCGCCAGCCCAGAAATTCCTGTCCTTCTTTTCGAACAATCGATTCAAATAAGCCTTCACATTGCTCACGGGCCTTTGGATCTTGAGGCAAGAACACCATGCCCACGCCATAGCCCCCAGCCGACGGCAATTGAATGCCAATTTCCCCAGCCACTCGCTGGAAAAACTGATGGGGAATCTGGGACAGAATGCCTGCACCGTCACCTGTACAAGGGTCACACCCTTGGGCCCCCCGATGAAGAAGATTTTCTAACACCAAGAGCCCTTTTTCAATGAGATCATGCGATTTGTGGCCCTTGATGTGAGCGACAAAGCCGATGCCACAGGCATCATGCTCATACTGAGGAGAATAGAGCCCTTGCGCGGGAGGTAAACCAGGAATATTCATGGCAAAAACCTCATCTCCATTCTTATTCATACTTTCCAAGAATTCATCGAAGAAACTCTTAGATCTTACACCTATTGAGGAGATGAAGGACACGTCTCCCTTCCAACCATTCGGGGAGCCGCAAAAATGATGGCCTGGTCCCGGAGAGTTTCGACAAACTGTAGGAAAGAACGAGTCGGAATCGTCTCGGCCCACAGTAATCCAAAGTAAAAAAATCTGTCAAGACAACTAGTTGATTTTCAAGCAGTTCCATTCAAGATCATCGCGTTTTTTTTCATGGATTTATGGGGAATTTACCTTCCTTCCTAACCTTGACAATCCACAGGAGACCCCATAGTATCGCGCCCATGGCGAACGATCCAGCCGTAAAAGCCCTAGACTCCATGGAGGAGGTGTGGGAGGCATTTCGACCAGAGTTAAATGAGGTCGAGGCCCAGATTCAAAAACATCTGGATTCTCAGGCACCGCTCATCAATACCGTTGCGGATCATATTCTCTCAAGTGGGGGGAAACGCATACGGCCACTCTTGCTCATCTTGTCGGCCCGCCTCTTTGGCTATCCGGAGAAAGCCTCACTTCTTCTTGGAAGTCTGGTTGAATTCATTCATACCGCCACCTTACTTCACGATGATGTCTTAGATGAAGCCGATATCCGGCGAGGCGAGCAAACGGCGAGGCGAATTTGGGGAAACCATGCCAGCATCCTGGTTGGCGACTATCTTTATTCTCAAGCCATGGCGCTCATTGCCTCGTTTCACAACCATGACATTAACGAGATTATGGCCGATGCTTGTCGAAAGATGGCTGAAGGGGAAGTCCTCCAGCTTTGTGCCAATAGCCAGCCGGATCTCACCGAAGCCGCCTATCTCAAAATTATTGAATATAAGACTGCAACGCTGGTAGCCGCTTCATGTAAGGTGGGAGCCATCATTGGGGGAGCCTCCCCGGAAGAGCAGATGGCCCTGTATCGATTTGGTTACAACCTCGGCATGGCCTTTCAATTAGCTGATGATCGGTTGGATTATTCGGCAGATTATGCCCGGCTGGGAAAATCACTGGGGCAGGATATTCGTCAAGGGATGATCACCCTTCCACTGATTCATCTCCTCCAAACCTGTTCCCCCTCGGAACAAACCTGGCTGAAAGAAAAGATTTTGTCGCATTCAGTTGATGACCAGGAACTCGAACGTATTCTTGACATGATGAGAAAACAAGGCTCGTTGACGTATTCCACCATGCGAGCCCGAGAATATATTGAAGCGTCAGCGTTAGACTTAGTCCAATTCTCCGATAGTCCTGCCAAACGATCCTTGGCCATTGTGTCCTGCTACATGGTCAACCGCGA
>JAQBGS010000284.1:0-7753 GCA_032128535.1 Nitrospirota bacterium | reverse complement strand
CACTTTCCGATAAATGCACCTGCATCGTCATTTTGGCTTCCAAACGAATCGCGTGAGGAAACGTCCCGGCAGGAACGCTCACCGTCTCCTGCGCTTGGGCAGACGAAATGGCCACGATATCCACTTTTTCGGCTTCACCATCCCGATCAATATCCATACCAAGTTCTAACTCTTTTCGATTAAACTGCTCAAAAGAGCTGGGGATTTCTAGAGGAAACCGCACGATTTGATAGGGCACTAACTGACGTTCCAATGTCGTCCCAGGCTTGGACCCATAATAGCGAATACCTGCCGAATCACGGAGATAATAACTATCCGATGGACCCTGATTGCCGGGATTCGTATCGTGAAAAACCGTCACCTCCACTCCCTCCTGCATTTCTTTTCCCATGACTTTGGATACATTGGTAAACTGCGTATCCTTCTCAGCAATCTGGACCATTCCTCCCTCGATCATCGTGCCACGATATACCCATTCATTCCCGATCTGATCTGGAAAGTATTCATGAACACCCTCGATGAGAAACGGAGAAGAATTTGCGGCAGAGGCAGGAGAAGACAAGGCAAGCCACATAAGGCTCAAAAGAAAAATACTAGGCGCTGGTCGAAAGGATGGGAGAAAAGTAAAAAAACACATCATAGTTGGCAATGTAGAGTGAACCTATCATAGCACCTTCAAACCCAGCAAGTTCGATTGAAGACGAATGGCGAAACCGAGGGCTTGTATTACAGCCCGTCAATTACAGAAAATAACCTCTATGCCTGAGTTGAGAGATATCAAAAACACAAAGGAGAACCATTCCAATATTTTATTATTTGGAGGATCCGGAGTCATTGGACGGGCCATTGCCACGGAGTTTGGAAACCAAGGGTGGTCGGTGGGAATCCATTATCATCACAATCGCCAATCTGCTGAGGAAACGGCTGCCACAATTAACAAGACTGCGGGAGATGCGCAGACTTACCAGGCAAATGTCCATGACCCCTCCCAAATCAGAAACATTTATCACTCTTTTTTGCAAGATCATGGCTCTCTCACGCTTCTGATATGGGCCGTGGGTGTGGCCCCATCCAAGCTTCTGACCAAAACGACTGCCGATGAATGGGGAGATACAGTACAGACCAATCTTACCGGCGCATTCTATATCCTAAGGGAAGCAGGATCCATTTTTGAAAAGCAACGAGACGGCGCGGTCATCCTTATAGGATCACGGTCAGGCGAACAGGGGATGACCGGACAGGCAGCCTATGCCGCATCAAAAGCAGGATTAATGGGACTGATGCGAACAGCCGCACAAGAATGGGGAGGCTGGAACATTCAGGTCAATGCCATTTTTCCTGGATGGCATTCCTCACCCTTATCGGGCCCGTGGATAGATTCAGTCTTGGAGCATCAAACCCACATCCTTAATCGCACGTCTTCCCTTGATCTCATGGCGAAAAGCGTCTATCACCTAGCATCAACTCGGGACATTTCTGGCCAAGTCTGGAATCTCGATAGTCGGCTCTAATATTTAAAAAATTTCGTACTTCTACCTGGTGTGACCTAAGATGACCAACCAATCAATTTTCATCACAGGGACGGATACCGGCGTCGGCAAAACAACAATGACCGCAGCCTTGACTCTCGCCTTACAGGAGCAGGGGCACGCAGTTGGAATCCTCAAACCTTTTGAAACCGGCGTGAATGTTGAGCACCTCGAACATTCTGACACGGAACGTTTACGCCACTTGCTCTCCCCTCCCCCTGCCTTCGATAAAGTTTGCATGTATGCGTTTCCTCAACCTCTTGCGCCTTTAGCGGCTGCCCGAGAGGTAGGCACGACAATCAACTTCTCCCGAATTCATTCACAGATACACACCCTCACTCAACAATACGCCTTCCTGCTGATAGAAGGCGCGGGTGGCCTCTTCACACCGATTACACCCAGACACACGATGCGTGACCTCATCGCATTATTAAAGATCCCATGTCTCATCGTCGGACACACAGACTTAGGTAGCGTCAATCACTGCTTACTCACTATGGAAGCCTTGCAACATGCAGGCATACCCGTGAGTGGCATCGTCCTGAATGAGTCTCGCTCACAAAATCCAAACCCATTCGCTCACAAACAGCGAGAATCATCAGTGCAATTGATCCGAGAATGGTCTTTGGCCCCGGTCTTTGGACCAATAGGGTTTACCCAAACGGTAGAGACACGCTGGCGGGAAGGAGTGAATACATTATCAGAGGATTCGGAGATTCAACGGCTCGCCACACATCTTACTGAAAGTGGGAAAGATAGTCGGTAATCGCCTTGGGCCGATCTGTAGCATCTAAGATTCCCGATGCGACCGCAACCCCATTAGCTCCAGCTTTGCACAGTTCGCTGACGGAATCTGGCACAATACCTCCAATGGCAAATACCGGCAGCGACGTCAAATTTCGAATGTGTTTCATACCCTGAATGCCCACCACAGGATCAGGATTCGATTTAGTGCCTGTCGGAAAGATTGGCCCAAACCCCAAATAATCTGCTTCATCCTCAGTTGCCTTTTGAACTTGTTGAGCATTGTGGGTGGAGACCCCTATGAGCATCTCCTTGCCCACCAGGTTGCGGGCCAGGGTTAGCGGCAGATCGGTTTGGCCCAGATGGACCCCATCGGCTCCTACGGCCATGGCCAAATCGCAACGGTCATTCACCACAAACACCATCGCGCATTCATTCGCAATTTCCCGAAGTGCACTCGCGACCTCATACGCTTGCTTCATCGACCTGGTTTTATTGCGATATTGCACGAGCTTGACCCCTGCTTCTCCTGCTTCACGCATGACGTTGGGTAATGAACAGTGAGAAGCCCAACGTTCATCAAGAATAAGATACAGCCCGGCGAGTTGAGAAAAAACCCAGTTGCGCGAAGCGCGTTGGGAGGTCATACAGACTGCAAGGTCAATAGGCGATCCAAGAATCTGGTCGAGACTGGACCTTTTTGAAAATCAGGATGATCCAAGATTCGGCGATGAAGAGGAATATTGGTTTGAATACCTTCGATCACAAATTCATCCAACCCTCGGCGCATTCTGGCCATCGCTTCAGCCCGATCCCGCCCATAGCTAATGAGTTTCGCAATCATCGAGTCATAAAAGGGAGACACCACCCCGCTCGTATCCATGGCCGTGTCTACCCGAATGCCTGGCCCCCCTGGCACACAAAATTTGGTCACGGTTCCTGGACAGGGTGTCAAACGATCTGGATCTTCCGCATTAATGCGGCACTCGATGGCATGCCCCAATAGCTGTATATCTTTTTGTTTATACGAAAGCTCTTGACCGGCTGCAACACGAATTTGTTCCTTAATGAGATCAACGCCCGTCACCATCTCTGTCACGGCATGTTCAACCTGAATACGCGTATTGACTTCCATGAAAAAAAACTGGCCGGTTGCATCCATCAGAAATTCCACGGTCCCAGCATTGCGATACTTGACCGACTTCATCACCTTCACCGCCATCTGCCCCATTTTTTGGCGCAAGGTCTCATCCAAGGCCGGCGAGGGGGATTCTTCGACCACCTTTTGATACCGTCGTTGGACGGAGCAATCTCGTTCATGAAAATGCACGACATGTCCCTGGTGATCCGCCATCACCTGAAATTCAATATGCCGAGGATCTTCAAAAAACCGTTCGAGATAGACACCTCCATGCCCAAAAGCCGTGTGCGCTTCCAATTGTGCGGATTCTACTGCCTGTCCTAAATCTTCTTCATGCCACACCACTCGCATCCCTCGACCACCCCCACCTGCCGATGCTTTCACAATCACAGGAAATCCTAGTTTTTTGGCAATAGCCAGACAGACCTTCGGATCATCGATTTCTCCATCGCTTCCCGGCAAGACCGGAATCCCATGTTTTTTCATATGTGCCCGGGCATGGGATTTATCACTCAACAGGGCAATATGCTCGGAAGACGGTCCAATGAATGTAATGCCGATCGATTCACAGACTTCAGCAAAATGGGCATTTTCCGCCAAAAACCCATAGCCTGGATGGATGGCATCCACTCCCGTGATTTCCGCGGCGCTCAAGACATTGGGGATATTTCGATAACTCAGGCCCCCCTCTGCCGGACCCACACAGACATGTTCGTCGGCATACTTCACATGCAAGGACTGCGTATCAACCTCGGAATGAATCGCCACCGTGCGAATCCCTAACTCCCGGCATGCCCGAATCACTCTTAGGGCGATTTCTCCGCGATTCGCAATCAGAATTTTTTTAAACACGTTTCATCCTCACGGACACCAAAATTATTCAGGCTTCCTGGTTATTCGCCATATTCCAAAAACATGTGCGGCTCAAACCTCAGTGGGCAAGAATCAGTTGTTCAAGAACGCTATAGCGGATCAATCAAAAAGAGGGGTTGGCCAAACTCAACCGGCGTGGTGCTCTCTACCAACACTTTCACAATCTTCCCATCGGTTTCCGCCTCAATTTCATTCATCAGTTTCATGGCCTCAACAATACACAGCACTTGCCCCTTTTTGACGACCATTCCTTCTTCGACGTAAGGATCGGCATCGGGGGAAGAGGACCGATAAAACGTCCCGACGATGGGTGAGGTCACAGTCAAGAAATGGGAGGATTCTGCAGGTGGAGGAGATGATGGAAATGCCACTGATTGAGAAATGTTCTCAGTCGTCTTGGCCATGTCGACAGAAGAGGAGGTAAAGGTCGGAGCTGGATCTCGCCGCACACGAATCCGCACGCCCCTTTTTTCCAATTCCAATTCGGTGAGATGATACCGATTGAGGAGCTCGACGAGATCTTCAATTTCTCTTCTAGATGAATCAGGCATAAGTAGTATGATCGAAAAGAGGCAATAACGGTTTCCCAAAATTCAGCGAACGCGCTCTACATAGGCCCGTGTCCGAGTATCAATTTTTATAATTTCCCCCGATTCAAGATAGAGAGGAACCTTAACGGTAGCACCCGTTTCAACGGTGGCAGGCTTGGTCCCACCAGATGCCGTATCTCCGCGAATGCCCGGATCAGTTTCCACGACTTTGAGTTCCATGAAAATTGGCAATTCCACAGAGATGGGTTCACCCTGATACAGCAACACTTTGACCACGGTATTTTCTTTCAAAAGATCGACATTTTCGCCCAATTGATTTTTTGAAAAGGTCACCTGCTCATAGCTGGTCGTATCCATAAATGAAAATTCATCGCCACCACTATAGAGAAATTGCATTTCACATTCATCTAAATTGGGTTCCTGAAACTTCTCTCCTGAACGAAATGTGCGATCAATAACAGACCCGGTTTTGTATCCCTTAAGCTTCGTCCGAACAAAAGCTGGTCCTTTCCCCGGCTTAACATGCTGGAACTCCACAATATAGAAGGGCTGGCCATCTAGCTCGAGCTTGGACCCATTACGAAAATCAGCTGTTGAAATCACGTCTGATACTCCTGATTGAAAAATAGAAAGAATGGTCAAATTTTATCTTGAAGTGCATGCACTAACGCTCGCAGACCTAACGAATAACTCTGAGGACCAAACCCGGAAATTTGCCCAAGCGCGACGGAAGCCAGATACGACCGTCGCCGAAAAGATTCTCGTCCATGAATGTTCGACATATGAACTTCAACCATCGGGAGACCAACCCCAACGATCGCATCTCGAAGCGCAATGCTCGTATGCGTATAGGCGGCGGGGTTTATCACTAGACCTTGAAATTGAGAGGGGGCCTGTTGAATCCAGGTCACCAGTTCCCCTTCAATATTCGATTGTCGCGCTTCCACCGAGACTCCTAACTCTTTCCCTAAGCTCATGAGCAAGGCGTCAACCTCAGCTAACGTTGCCGCCCCATACACCGTTGGTTCCCGGGTTCCGAGCAAATTGAGATTAGGGCCATGCAGGACCAAAATGTGTAACATGTTCAGTTCAGGCGATTACGGTCAAATCGAGCAGAATCAGATTTTTTTTTGCACTCGGGCATAGGGAATCACTGGAGTCTGCACACGATAGGATGGGCCAAATTCTACCAGCGACAGAGGGATGGGTCAACGCAATTGCCCACGTGACCCTAAAGGTAGGCCCCCCCAACTCGCTCCATGAGCACACGCCGCAACTCAACCATCGCCCACGTATCACGGCCACAATATTCTTCCAAGGCCTGTGCGATATGGGCCCGCTCCATGAGATCGGTTTCTGAAAAGACCATTTTTTGGTACATCACCGCTGCCACCGCGCCATTTTGAATAGTCAAATCGTTATAGGCCAAATCCGGAATTAAGGCTGGCAAAACCGTTTTAATCGAAAAGGATCCCTGGAAATCGGGATGATAATAATGTTGCTGAATGACCGAAAGAAGATCCCACAGACGTCGCACCACTTTGGACAATGCCGACTTGAACTGTGGAAGCACGTCCCCCAGCGCAAAGAGAAGAAACCGTTCGTATTCAGAATAGACACAGATCGACCCTGTCTCACCTAAACACTCCAACAATTGCTGTGCCAATTCCTCTCGTGGATCGCGTCCATCCGTACACAAGTACTGATGATGCACAACCGTCCCATCTTCATATTCAATATGGTTGGACCACTGAAACGGCATGGGTCGATAGGGTCGCGTGAAGGGAAAGACCGGAATGGCAGGCATAAAGGTTTCAAAATCTAAATGATGAACCGGATATCGGACCGATTGTAATCTAGCCCGCAACAACGGCGAGATCCATTCCACATTGTTTTTGACATGTTGCTGGATGTCCGACAAGGGAAGATGTGGTGGGATCTCATCCATTGTCTCCACCCCTTCCCGCATCAAGACATTTTGCAGCTTCGAGCTGCCTGGAAGATAAAACACCCAACGTCGGGATTTGTCTTTGGTGCAATGATCCCAAAAAGGACATTCATACGGTTGATGGCAATGTCCATCCGGGGCAATAATAGGCGGGGCAGGCTCCACTAACACACGCCACATCTCTTCGAGCTGGGGCTGAACGAGCACACGACGTGCCTGCACATCTTCGGTCATATTATCGAGTGCAAACATTTCCTCCAGATTCAACGCTCCACCCAAAAACACATATTGCGTATTGAGATGCATCAAATAACAGCCATCGACAACCAGACCAGCGCCTTCTAACACCGCCGACTGAATAGCTAAATCATCCAGGTGCGTCGCCTTCACTTTGGAGGTGGCCTTCACTTCAATTAATCGCCACCGCACCGCATCCAAACGCTCAATGACATCCACGCGGACAAGGATACCTTGCCACACTAGGGCGCCTTCGAAAATAGCCTTCACATTGGGATCAGCAATCAATTCAGCGGTTCGAGTCAACGCCGCAGGAATTTGGCGATGCGTTTCTTCGACTAACACCCCGCCCGGGAAAAACTCTCTGGCAAGGACGCCCACATCGGTTCCCATATCCATGATCGCGCGACGATCTGGTGTTGGCGGGGTCGCCAATTCTGGCGAATGAATCTCCAAATACAATCGCTTATGACATTGTAGCCCGGCTAAAAACCGACTTTTTGATAAACGATGTGTGGGCCCGACTGGCCCTGAAGGGACCGCTGATTGGGGAATGATTGGCGTGGGGCTAAGAGGATCCACTATAAGAATTTCATCTTTCTGCGAGAGAATAATGTCATTAAAAACACACTCACGCTATCAGGCCTGGTTCTAACATGACATCCTGGAAAATCATTGAAGTCCACAAATGCATAATTGAGCTGTTAAAATAACCATGCTTATGACTCAG
>JAQBGS010000283.1:0-8837 GCA_032128535.1 Nitrospirota bacterium | reverse complement strand
GGGGCCATTAATATCCACATCCAGTAACCCTACGCGTTGCCCCATGCGAGCCAACGCCAGCGCCAGGTTCACGGTGGTCATACTTTTGCCCACACCGCCTTTGCCACTCATCACCACCACCTTGCGGCGAATACCCTTCATTCGAGAGATCACCCTTTTGGTGTGAGCAGAAATCTGCTCCACCACCTTGGCATCGTCGGAATAATGGAGGGTATTCAGAATCTCTTTCAGGTCTTTTTGTTGGTTCATTGCCACAACCTTACGATCAGAAGATTTATGTAAAAATACAGCAAATCACGGTACCACAGCATTTTTTCCAGCGTCAAACCAGGTTTCCCTGACAGGAAACTTGGGAATTTAGTCTACTCACCGTATTTCTTCAAATCTTCCGTTTTGGCTCGTTGCGGGGTGCCTAAACACCCCGCTGCCCCTATTCAATTATTCTATGCCAGCCTTGGCTGCCGCTTTTTTCACGGATTCGATCCCTTTCTTCATCCCTTGGGGAGTGGCATATGATTGGCTGGTGCCAATGACTTTGGAATTGCGTGCAACCAGGACAAAATACGATTTGCCTGCTTTGTTCTTCTTGGTGACATAACAGGCAGCATCTGACGCGTGATCGCGCACGGATTGGATAGCCCGTCGGGCTGAGGATCGTAATTCATACGCCTGACTCGAAAGAATAATTTCCCCACTTTGCACTTTGAGACGAAAATAAAATTTTCCATTTTTCCCTTCAAACACTTCGAACCGACTTGTGGCGTTTCCCATGAGCAATCTCCTTGTGTGTAGTAAAAAAAGCCTGGGGGCATTCCCCACTTTCCTGATCGAAAATCACAGAGTGAAAGAATCAATCCTTTTCATGGGTTCATTAACAGAGAAAGGTACTCTCATCATATGGTGGTTAGGAATAGTCTTGAAGGAGGGTCGTTCCAAGAAATTTCAGGCGGTGAAAATATTCGGAGGGGGGTTCTGAGACATCTTCCACAACTCCTTCGAGTTCGGAAAGACAATCACGCAATATTTCCACCCGCTGTTCATCTAAATCATGTTCTTGGCAAAAATAGGTCAGGCATCCACCAATCACAGTATCTAAAGTCATGAGTTGCCCTTCGTTGCTTCCAAGATCGCCCGGCCAATCAGCGTTTTGATGCACCTTCCACACTTCCTCAAATTTTGCTCTGTCCGAAGGATTCATGTCGAAACCAAAGTCCCCGTGAGACGCAGTGCCGGGCATGAAAATTTCTTCTTTTCGCTTTACCCCTCACGCTTCACGAGATTTTTCAACTTGTCTCTTTTCTACTTTTCACGTTTCCCTTATGACTAGTTGCGGCCCCAATTCATCGCATCCAAGAGGAGAATCGAGAGCGTACATAATCCTAAACCCCAGAGCCGGTAATCGACGGGCTCACGCTCTAAACACCATTTCACGATGCGTAACCGCCAAAGATCGGAGCCTGCATACAAGAAGATGCCCTTGGCCACCATAGTGATACTTACGACGATCCAGAGCGGCTGATAGGCAATCCCATTCGTGAGGGCCAATAAAACCAGGCCCAATAACCCGGCCAAGCCACCCCATTTTAAAAATCCTGGCGCAACAATGAGCGATTGGCGCAACGTCGCAATCATGCGTTCTGGAGCCACGATCAGCGCAATACCATCGGCCATCCACAACCCAGCGATAAAAAATAACACGATGATACCCATGGTTAACATCCAGGTTTACAAATAGCGATGTGCGGTCACCGCACCATGGTCGTCCAGGTCATAGAATAACGGCGCACCGGTCGGAATATTGAGCTCAAGCACGGCTTCTCGTGATAAATGCTCTAAATGCATTACCAAGGACCGTAAGCTGTTTCCATGTGCGACCACAAGGACGGTCTTCTTGGCCTCCAGCTCAGGCCGAATCTGTCTTTCGTAATAAGGAAGCACCCGTTCGGCCGTATCCTTGAGACTTTCTCCCCCTGGAGGCGGCACATCAAAACTGCGACGCCAGATTTTAACTTGTTCATCCCCAAACTTTTTGGCGGTTTCCGCCTTATTTAACCCTTGAAGCTCACCATACATCCGTTCATTTAAGGCTTTATCTTCGGTAATGGGAATGGCGGTCTGACCGATCACTTCCAACACAATCCGTAAAGTGTGCTGTGCTCGCATCAGCGCCGAAGTAAACGCGCAATCAAACTGAAACGCTTTGAGTTTTTCTCCAGCCGCGCGAGCTTCCTCCTCACCTTTCGGTGTAAGTGCCACATCAACCCATCCAGTAAATCGATTTTCTAAATTCCACTGAGATTCACCATGACGTATCAACACGAGTTGTGACATTGTTTTTCCTCCTCACCCACACTTGCTTTGGCAGGCAACGAATCGTACCATGGCCTCAGCCTTCTAGTTTACTCCACACATCATGACTTCCGATTCCGTCAAATGGCAACAGTTCGCCCACTGGTGGACCTCTTTGGCCCAGCGCCATCACGTGGCCGACCGAACTGAACGATTTTTTCAGCAGGGTCTCGGCCCCGATCAAGCCTTAGATCGCGCTGCGCAGGAAGGGGGCGACCTGGATTATATCCTGTTTACCCTCATTCGCCATTGGATTCCGCCCGTCCTTCCCCCCGAAGGGAAAGAACGGACCGCCAAACATGATTCAGATTATTGGGTGGAATCCTCGCAAATTTTAAAAGCCGCTGTCACTCGCCTCCGCGAACTGAAGCCCGTGATTGATATGCTCACCTCTCCCAACCCCCTCAATGACGTGCCTTCCTCCCCATCACCACAAGGGCCGCAAGTGGAAGTAGAATTAGCGAATATGGTGGAAGGGATTGCGGAAGTGGTCGGCAGTTATGGCGGCCCAGACTATACCTCCATTGTCAAGAACTTTGACCCCATTCCGCTTCGCCAAACCCAACCCTTCAAACATAATAAAAAACATAGTGCTGAATTATGGGTCGTTTTCTTGTTACGCGAACATTTTCGAAGTTTGGGTTTAGGGAAAGACCGCACCTGGAAATTGATTGGCCAATTGGTGGCCGCCGGGGATATTTTTCAATCCGAAGAGACCCTCTCCACACCGGAAGCCCTCAAGTCCTGGTGGACGAAAAATTGGCCCCGAACCTACACCCTCCTGACTGAAAAGAGTGGGGAGGAAGACGCCAAGCACACCGCCTATCAATCCGACTATGAATGGTTTCAGTCCTGGTTCACGTGGCAAACGAACACGGTCCCGCAGCCTATTCCCTCATCCGACTCATAGGTTCGTTCTTACTCGCCCTAAAAAAATTTCGGCGTGGGTCGTTCTTCTAAGCCCTCAGGGAGACCGCCCTCAGGAACTCCCTGTGAGATCGCCGAAACCAACAAGCCAAACATAAAAACATGCAGCGCGGCGCCGAGCCACAACACATAGGGTTGTACGCCCCCTTCCTCGCGAACGAGGTTCGCACGAGCGGTGTCATCCATATTTGGAATCGACATGATTCGCTTCACTTTGTCTTTGACATGCCAATAATAGAGATAGTTCGCACTGGCACCTGCCAAGACACGTGACACAATGCCGACGGTCATGTCCCCGGTGATGAAGATAGCCAGTGCCGGAGCCACGGCATACAACAACGCAAACATATACATTTTTCGATAGAGAAACCACAGGAAAGAATCAAAGAACGCTGCCGGCCAGTTCCAACTTAAGGCAAAGCGCGGACCATTCGGAGTTTCAAGGTTGGCAAATTTTTCCTTGTAGTACAAAAAGGCCGGACGCCACGTCCACCATGTTTTCAAAGAAAACTGAAGGGATTTACTTGGGCCGATAAAGGTTTCCCAGAGTTGAAGCGCGGTCGGAGTTGATGGGGATGGGGAAGGTTCTACCTTTGGGTCTGGTTCAGGGGAATGGTTGACAAGCACTTGGCCACATTGAGCACAAAAATTTGCGTCAGTTGAATGGTCTTGTGAACACGAAGGGCACGCGGGCATGGTGGTCGGTTATAGCATCCCTACTATATCCATACAAGATCCATGCAATTTGTATAGGGAAACGGCAGGTTGCATTCGTTCGCCTTTCAATACATCGTTTTCCCGGCTCGAAATTCTTGATCCAGCTGCTGGTAGACCTGCCGCTTGAGGTCGATGACCGACAAAGGATACTCAATGGTTCCTGGGCCATCCCAAGAAACTCCGCAATATCGACATTGTGCCGGGACCTGGGAAAATTTTTTGTGACGATCCCGTCCGACCACTCGCTTCAAACACACAGGACAAAAAGGGCCTTGGATCATAGCATCAATAAGATGGTCCTCAATGTCATTGACAGGGTCGGTACCCAAATGGGCCCAAAGCACATCACTGAGGGTTAAACGAACACCGAGTCGAACAAGAGATCGAGGCCGCTGCCTACTCCTGGTTTCTATAGAAATGCGAGGACCTTTAGATCGTTCCAGTTGGGTCAACCGGCGATCAATTTCTTTCGAAACATATTGCAGTTGATGAGAAAATTTCGCGGCCGTTTCTACCTTCGTAAGGCGATTCTCCAACTGTTGCTCTTTGTCCTGGAGGTATTCCTGCATCACGCGCATCTCGTCTCGACTGACGGCTCCCAACGCTGTACGAATACGGTGACGAACTCTGCTACACAATGGTCCCCAGGTGTTGCCATCCTTCCACCACACCCACAAAGCATAGGTCAGCACAAAAGCCACGACCCCGGACACAACAGTCATCATTTCCATTTCACATCACACCTAGTTGAAATCTCAGTTCAAAATTTCGCCGTTCCTCGCAGACATTCACCGATCTCCATTCGCCAACTCCACATTTTTCTCACAGCCCACTGATATTATTCGCTGGACCCATTTAAGCATTTTCGTTATGGTTTCTTGAAGTCCCCAGTTCTCATCTTTCGTCTGTCTATCATGCCACATTCTGTCATTTGCGTTCCGGAGTTGATTGATGTCTGAACATGACGACACATCACCTCGACCCATTTCTGATCCTATGAGCTTAGAGGAGGATCGGACGTTTCTGCTCGATACCCATCGAACCTGGAAACGAAGCCAGCCCACTGGACAGACAAACCCCACACAACAGGGCAAACAACCGATTGAGGAATCAGCTCATCCCACGCCCCAAGATTTTTTTCAGGTTGACCGGCGCGGGGCAGATTTCCGCCATCAGGATCTACGGAATGCCAATTTTCAAGAAGCGTATCTACCAGGAGCGGATTTCGAAGGCGCAGATTTGCGCGGGGCGAATTTTCACGGCGCCAACTTGCGGAGTGCCCGTTTCCCCCGCAGTCAACTGGCTTGGGCTAATTTTTCACAGGCCGATCTCATCTGGGCCGACTTTCACCAAGCGGAATTGAGAGGCGCGGTCTTCCAACATTCCACCTTGCGTGGCGCAACATTCGCTCGGACACACGCACAAGGGACTGATTTCTCGTCGACGGATTGTTCTTACGCTGATTTTCTCGAGGCCGATTTACGTGAAGCGGATTTCCAACAGGCGAATCTTAACGGAGCCTCATTTCTCAACGCCAAGACCGCCACTGCCAACTTCCTAGAGAGCCAAGGACTTCAGGAGAACACAACCCCGCCAGAGCCACTATCCTCAAGCGATTCCCTCTTTTCCTAAATCCCGCCCAAAAACATTCGATCGCTATTACGCTGAACCGGAGAGTTCAAAATACGTGCGCAATGTCCGATTGCGTTCAGGTTCCCGTAACTTGGATAAGGCCCGTTCCTCAATCTGTCGAATGCGCTCCCGTGTGACCGAGAATTCATGGCCAATTTCTTCGAGTGTGGCATCTTCGAGTTCTCCGATTCCAAAGCGCCGTCGAATGATATGGGCTTCTCGTGGCGTCAGCGATTGCAACAACAAGGTCACTTTTTCCTGGATATCCCTTCGCTCGGCCGAATAGAATGGGGACACCGCAGATGGATCCTCCAACACGTCTGACAAATGTGCGTTCTCATCATCTCCCACCGGCGTTTCAAGAGACAGTGCGCCTTTTGTCGCTCCCAAGAGCGCTGCCAGTTTGTCCGGCGCTAGATCAAGAATTTTTCCTACCTCTTCCATGTTGGGTTCACGCCCTAATTGAACCGCGAGCCGATCCCAGGAGCGCCGCACGCGCGTCATGGCATCACACACATGAACCGGGACTCGAACCGTTCGCGATTGGTCCGCCAAGGCCCGCGTGATGCCCTGCCGAATCCACCAGGTGGCATAGGTGCTGAATTTATATCCTCGTTGATATTCGAAACGATCAACGGCCCGCATCAATCCAATGTTACCTTCTTGAATGAGGTCCAACAGATCCAGCCCTCGGTTGATATATCGTTTAGCCACGCTCACCACCAATCGTAAATTGGCCTCTAACATCGCTTGCTTGGCGAAATGGACGCGGGTTTTCGCTCGTTCTAGTTGTCGAACTCTTATCAGAAAATTGGCAAAGGGCATGTATAGCAGGTACTCTTCAACATACTTCAAATGTTCGATGGCTTCTTGGTGCCTCCGTGGCTGACCTTGATCATTTTGTTGAAGATTTTTGACCTTAGCTGCTAATGTTTTCGTGCCTAATGTTTTTTTCTCAAGCCTGATTTGGTGAACATCTTCCTGGGACACCCCTAATCGATGTAGGACCTCTTCAAGCTGGACTTCCATCGATTGGATCCTGCTTTCTAATTGATGAAAAAACTTCGGGTGCCAATTCACGGATTCCACACTCTTTAAGAATTGCTTTTTCTCGGCAGAAGTTTTCTTCTTGGCATTAACAATATCCTGGGGGGAATTAATGAGCGTTTGGACACAGTGGCAGAGGTGATCTAGTTGCTGAATGACCCGTTGCCGAAATTCTTCATCTTCTTGTGCGTCCTGAAGTTCGGTCTGTTCAACCTCCACTTCCTCGTCCAACACCACTTCTTTATCCTTTTGAACAATATGTTTGGCTAAGATTTCTTCATGACTGAGCCGCACCCGCTGTTCTTTCAGGAACGCCAAGGTCATCGGCAATATAAACAGCGCTTCCAACATGTGTTCCTTCGCTTCTTCTATCTTTTTACACAGGCTCACTTCCCCATTACGGTCCAACAGCAGGACTTGCCCAATTTCCTTTAAATAGAGAGGAAGCTGCCTGTCGGGCATGCTCGCCGTACTCTCTTCAACTTGAGCATTTTTGGGTGACTGGCCAGTCGGACGCTTGGATCGTTTCCCATTTTTAATCGCCCCATTCCACGAAGATTTTTGCGATGAAACCGTTGGGCTCATTCCTGTCTCCCTTCTGTTCATGGTCGTAACGTCCCTTAGTTCTTCTGAATGACAGCGCAGTGGCGATATGACCTGACCTTTCGCGCTCTCGTCCTACGCAGATGAGCAAAGGAAATGCCAGCCCACTTTTTTTCGCAAATTGGGAAGATTGCTTTCTGTTACGACAAACTGTTGCGTACTAGTGACCAGAAAAATATGGATCGTGGAATCAAGCCAACGGAAATCGTCGAATCTATTAACGCAGGTATAAATAATCATCACCAATAGAGGTCGTATTGTGTTTAACTTGTGATTTCCTTTCACTTTTTTTGTAACAACATGTCAGCGAATCTGACTACACATGAACCGAACCAAAAAAGGTACGAACCCGGATCTCCGAGATAAAGAGAAAAAGGCAAGCTTACCGGTGAACCCTTTCTTGGATTAAGGACATGATTTTGGTACAGTCCGTTCCGTTTTTTAGGAAGTCTTTCCACGTTGCTCCCCCGCCCTTACTCTCGAGGATGGCGGCATGAACATGAGACCCATGTTTTCCCCATTGCCAACAAAAATGAATAGCCTCCATGAATCCCATCAGGTTGCTGCCTCTTCATGCCGTAAAGGCCTGGCTCCTTGGGTCCCGTTCCTTTTATGCCTCACATTGGGAATTGGTGGATGTGCGGGGAACGATCAATCGACCGATACCTTAAAGAATCTAGAGAAGGAGGCAGCGCCTACCCTCGTGGAGTCTGCCGAAGTTTCAGTGAACGAGGATTCGGCATTTGAGGATGAAGTATTTGATCCGTTTGATGAGTCTCGTCAGGAAGGACACATTGAGGAATATGATCCTTTAGAACCCGTGAACGCCGTAGTCTTTGAATTCAATTACCGGTTTGATAAATACCTCCTCAAGCCCGTCGCAAAAGTTTATAATTTTTTCGTCCCACCAGATGCCCAGCAAAGCATTGTCAATGTCTTTCAAAATGTCCGGTTTGTGCCTCGATTCTTGAACAACCTGTTCCAAGCTAAATTCCGTGGAGCCGGCATTGAAATGAGTCGGTTTCTCATCAATAGCACGCTTGGAGTCGGAGGTTTGTTCGATCCGGCAGGAATTATGTTTGACCTGAACACTCCCCCAGAGGACTTGGGGCAAACCTTGGGAACCTATGGCGTGGGGCCAGGACCCTTTCTGATGGTTCCTTTTTTTGGACCTTACACCTTAAGAGATGGAGTGGGGTTTCTCGGAGATGGCTTTCTTGACCCCTTTAATTGGTTTATTCTCCCCTTTGTAAAAACTAATAGCATCCCCCAGTTGGTTCAGGACCGTTCAAACATAAGAATCCTTCGATTGGGAGTTACAGGGGGAGAAGCGATTAATCTCCGATCTTTATCCCTTGAAACATTTCAAGGAGTGGAGGAAGGTACGCTAGATTTGTACGGGGCGATCCGAAACGGGTACCTGCAACAACGACAAAAAGCGATTCAGGAATAGAGCTCCAAAACTTCTGCCTATCCAAAACGAAGCTTCAGTCAAAATTCCACCTGTATCTACGTTCCTAGAACTCTTCCTTCCTCGCCTTCTCACATCCAAAGAAGCTTTC
>JAQBGS010000282.1:0-4884 GCA_032128535.1 Nitrospirota bacterium | reverse complement strand
TTCCCGACATTTTTAATCGGTAATCCATCTTGGTTTTTTTCTACTCAAGAAACGTTGGGTGGAGGAACACGTTTTCTCTCTTGAACCCACGGTAATGTTCAACCCGTTATTTGGTGTTGCCGGGCCGAGACCCGGCATCTCTCGTATATTCAAATCATGCCAGTTTGTTAAATTGTTCACCAGAATACACCCGAAGTTATTCGGCAAGACAATAACCTAGGTAGCCAGGTAGATGTGAAATGATGGTATTGAATGTCACCATGCGATAATCCAAGAGTATTCTGGTTGTCCTGGTTGCTGCGTGGGGAGTGGCCAAAATTCTGTTCTGAGGTTTGAGTAACCTAAAGAGTTTTCAGCAATTTCATCAGTTTTTTGTTATGATTTTTGAAAACAAGTAATGTGGTGGCGATTGAGGGTTTGATCCCATGAGTGTTGTACATCTGACAGATATTGAGCAACTGATGGAGCAGGTGGTGGCGTACCATCCTGAGGCTGACACAAGCATGATTCGACGCGCCTATGAGTATTCGGTTAAGGCGCATAAAGGACAAATGCGTCAAACAGGAGAGCCGTATGTCCAACACCCTTTAGCCGTGGCCGGAATCTTAACCTTCATGAAGCTGGATGTGCCCGCCATTGTGGCTGGACTCCTTCATGACACGCTTGAAGATACGGTGGCGACGCAAGAGGAACTCGAAAAAGAATTTGGGGCGGATGTGGCCAGGTTGGTTGATGGCGTGACGAAGATTGGACAGATCCCATTTAAATCCTACGAAGAGAAGCAGGCTGAAAATTTTCGAAAAATGGTTCTGTCGATGGCTGATGATATTCGAGTGGTGTTTATTAAATTGGCGGATCGTCTTCATAATATGCAGACCTTGGAAGGCTTATCGGATGAGAAACGGAAAAAAATTTCCCAAGAGACGATGGAGATTTATGCTCCGTTAGCCAATCGGTTGGGCATGAGTTGGATTAAGCAAGAATTAGAAGATTTATGTTTTCAATATCTTCAACCGGAAGCCTGTGCGCTCTTAAAACTGCGATTGGCCAAAAAAGATGATGAGCGAGAATCGTATATTCAATCGCTGATTCAGATTGCCCAGAAGGCGCTTGCTGAAGTGGGTCTTTCTGGGCAGATCGATGGCCGGCCCAAACATCTGTTTAGTATTTATCAAAAAATGGAGCGTCGGTCGGTTTCGTTCGATGAAATTTATGACCTCACGGCTATTCGTATTGTGACTGATTCCAAAATGAACTGTTATGCCGTTCTGGGCCTCATTCATTCAATTTGGCCTCCAGTTCCCGGTCGGGTCAAGGATTATGTGGCGACGCCCCGCTCCAATCTCTATCAGTCCTTGCATACGACGGTAGTTGGGCCGCAGGGGGAATATGTAGAGTTTCAGATTCGAACGGCCGAGATGCACCGTATTAATGAATATGGAGTGG
Organism: Nitrospirota bacterium; assembly: GCA_032128535.1. GTDB lineage: Bacteria > Nitrospirota > Nitrospiria > Nitrospirales > UBA8639 > Nitrospira_E. The sequence goes on along the minus strand of JAQBGS010000282.1, from coordinate 3,438 downwards.
CGGCGCATTGGTTGTATAAGGAACCTAGGAAAGCCGGGGGCGGAGATGCGGAAGTCTTTGGCTGGCTTCGACAGTTTGTGGAGTGGCACAAGGATCTGTCGGACAATCGACAGTTCATGGATTCCGTGAAGCTGGATTTATTCCACGATGTGGTGTTTGTGTTTACTCCAAAAGGTGAAGTGCGGGAAGTGCCGGTGGGGGCCACTCCGGTCGATTTGGCCTATTCGATTCATACAGAAATTGGAGATCGTTGTGTTGGGGCGAAAATCAACGGTAAGCTGGTTCCCCTTCGGTACCAATTGCATAGTGGAGATATGGTAGAAATTTTGACGTCCCCTGCTCAGGTGCCGCATCGAGGCTGGCTGAAGTTTGTACGTACGTCAAAGGCCAAAACAAAAATTAAGCACTGGTTTAAAGTTGAAGAGCAAAAGCGAGCGCTGGAACTGGGGCGCCGCCTATTAGAGCAAGAGTTTCAGCGGCAGCATCTGGCTGCTGAATCGTCTTTGCACTCCGAACGATTGGTCGCACTGGCTAAGGTGAAGGGCTGTGAGTCTGTGGACGAATTAATCCGAATGGTGGGTTTTGGGCGCTTGGCCCCAGATCAAGTTGTGGGACATTTCAAGGAAGAGAGCGAGACCTCACCTTCCTTCATTGCCAAAAGCGAGCTTTCACTTCCTCATTTGAAATCGCCAGGGTTGTTTAAGGATGGGCCTGTGAAATTTGGTGGGACCCACGATGTCCTGATGCAACTTTCAAAATGTTGCAAGCCGGTACCTGGGGAGCCTATTCGCGGGTACATCACGCGCGGACGAGGGTTGACGATTCATGCGGTCGATTGCCCGAATTTCCAATCATTGGAATGGGAGCATAATCGTCTGATAGAAGTGGAATGGGATGCTGATGTTGCCGGTCCCCATTCGGTTGATGTGTCGGTGTTAACCCTTGATCGTCCTGGCGTGTTAGCCAAGGTGTCTTCGGGTATCTCCCAGTGCAAGGCCAATATCACGAAAGCCGAAATTACCACGAGAGAGGATCAGAAGGCGGTCCTTGATTTTGTTATTGAAGTAAAGAATACCTCGCATTTAGAGCTGATCCTTCAGGAAATTCAACGGGTTGATGGCATTCTTTCGGCCAAACGTGTGAGGGGTTGGGTCTCAACCGTTCGAGGGGATGGAAATTCTTAGTATGGAAAGCTCATGGGAGGCAGATTGATCGTGAGCTGACTGCCAACTGCCAAATCGAACTTTTTAGCCATGCCTGCGTTGAGCTCAAGAATTTGGAGTGACTTGTGAGGCGACTGGTATCTTGGGCAGCCATCGTCCTTTCGAGTGCAAACCGGAACATCGGACTCCAGATGAAGAATGGTTCCAGACTCATCAAGCCAGAACATATCTAACGAAATCAACGTATTTTTCATCCAAAAAGCATGATCTCCTGGCTCGGGAAATAAAAAAAGCATTCCCCTGTCTGGTGCCATCGAAGGACGAAACATGAGGCCTTGTGCGCGTGTATCTGGGGAATCGGCGATTTCCACAAAAATGGTGGTTCCTGCGGGGGTAGTAATGGTGCCTAGGCCCTTGTCAGATAAAGAAACTGTTTGCGCGTAGGATAACTGAGGGGGTGGCCAAATATCACCAATTGTGAGTGCTAAGGCCAACACCATAAAAACAAGGCATGTGGTGGTTTTGATTACGATGGTCATCGTGAGGGAAGTCAAGTCTTAGTCTAGAGGGAGTGTTTCAATAATGATTGTATTAGGGGAATGTCTCTTGGATGACGGGTATTTGTCAAATTCACACTCGCCTCACCATGATGGAATAAAAGATCCCCGAGTATCTTGACCCAAACATCTGAGAAAATTATAATACTCTGTTTACAGGCAGGGTAAATTTTTCCACTCCTGTACTTAAGAACAAACTTGTACGTTTGAGTGGTTGTTGAAGGGGATCATCAGGAGGGGATGTTTGCCTAGCCTCACGTCACAAAGATCTTCATCTAATTTCCATGATGTAATTCAAAGACGGTTTGTGTAGAAAACGGCCCTACTTGGTCAAATGGGCAGGTACCCAAGTGGTCAACGGGGGCAGACTGTAAATCTGCTGCCATCGGCTTCCAAGGTTCGAACCCTTGCCTGCCCACCATGTCCAGTAGATTGAATTTCGAGTATTGGCAATAGTTATGAAGTCTCGAAAATTTTGCATGTGTTTGAAAGGCCTTGGAATAAAGGGTTATTGGGGTGCTGCGGGCGTAGCTCAGTGGTAGAGTTCCAGCCTTCCAAGCTGGCTGTCGTGGGTTCAAATCCCATCGCCCGCTCCATTTTCGTATTGGAGCTGACCTGGTGGGCGGCGTTAAGAAGCATGATCGCGTATTACGAAATTGTGGCGAGAGCCCATGTAGCTCAGTTGGTAGAGCACGTCCTTGGTAAGGACGAGGTCACGCGTTCGATCCGCGTCGTGGGCTCCATTTGATTTACATTGATTTTCGAAAATGAAACATTCATTTCCCAAATGCTGGTGAAGGAGAGGCGGTAATGGCGAAGGCGAAATTTGAGCGGAAGAAGCCGCATGTCAATGTTGGGACGATCGGGCATGTCGACCACGGGAAGACGACCCTGACGTCGGCCTTGACGAAAGTGATGAGCGGTCCGGGTAAGGCCAAGTTTATCCCCTACGATGAGGTGGCGAAGGCGAGTGAAAGCCAGGGGCGACGGGATCCGACCAAGATTCTCACCATTGCGATTTCCCACGTGGAATATGAGACGGACAATCGGCATTATGCGCATGTGGACTGTCCCGGGCATGCGGATTATGTCAAGAACATGATTACGGGGGCGGCGCAAATGGACGGGGCCATTTTGGTGGTCAGTGCCGCTGATGGGCCGATGCCGCAAACGCGGGAGCATATTCTGCTGGCGCGCCAGGTGGGAGTGCCCTATATCGTGGTCTTTTTGAATAAAGCGGACAAGGTTGAGGACAAGGAGTTGCTGGAGTTGGTGGAATTGGAAGTGCGGGAACTGCTCACCAAGTATGGCTTTCCGGGCGATGATGTGCCGGTGGTCATCGGGTCAGCGATCAAGGCCATTGAGGGGGACCAGAGTGAGGTGGGCGTGCCGTCGATTATGCGCTTATTGGACGCGGTTGATAGCTACATCCCGACCCCGCAGCGGGCCATTGACAAGCCGTTTCTCATGCCGATTGAAGATGTCTTTACGATCAGTGGTCGGGGGACGGTGGTGACGGGCCGGGTTGAGCGGGGAGTGGTCAAGGTGGGCGATGAGATTGAGATTGTGGGGCTGAAGCCGACGCAGACGACCATTGTCACGGGCGTGGAAATGTTTCGGAAGGTGTTAGATGAGGGGCAGGCGGGTGACAATATTGGGGCGCTGTTGCGGGGCACGAAGAAGGAAGACGTGGAGCGCGGCATGGTGTTGGCCAAGCC
>JAQBGS010000281.1:0-3743 GCA_032128535.1 Nitrospirota bacterium | reverse complement strand
CTCTGGGGAGGTCGATAAGGCTGGAGAGCGGAAACGCGCCGCTCTCCAGCCGGGGTTGCCTTGGGGGCTTATCGCCGGAGCGATTTTTACATCATGCCGCCCATGCCGCCCATGCCGCCCATGCCGTGGTCATGACCGCCGCCCATCCCTGAATCTTTCTTGTCTTCAGGAAGATCCGTAATCATCACCTCGGTGGTCAGCATCAGGGCTGCCACACTGGCTGCATTTTGTAGGGCACAACGAGCCACCTTGGTGGGATCGATCACGCCAGCTTCGACCATGTCCACGAATTCACCAGTGCCTGCATTGAATCCGCGATTGCCACTTTCGGCTTTTACTTTCTCCACAATAATGGAGCCTTCCGCCCCGGCATTGATGGAAATTTGCCGAATGGGCTCTTCCAACGCGCGTCGAACAATATTCACACCCACTTGTTGGTCATGATTGAGTTTTAATTTATCTAAGGCAGGGATACAGCGAAGCAAGGCCACACCACCACCTGGGACAATGCCTTCTTCGACTGCGGCTTTCGTGGCATGCAGGGCATCTTCCACGCGAGCTTTCTTTTCTTTCATTTCAGTCTCAGTAGCCGCGCCGACATTTATGACGGCCACACCACCGACCATTTTGGCTAATCGTTCTTGTAATTTTTCTCGATCGTACTCAGACGTGGTTTCTTCAACCTGGGTCTTGATTTGTTTCACGCGGCCTTCAATCCGCTTAGGATCGCCGGCGCCTTCCACAATTGTGGTGTTGTCTTTATCGATATTGACCCGCTTGGCTCGACCTAAATCCGTAAGCTTGACTGATTCCAGCTTGAGGCCAACTTCTTCGGAGATCACTTGTCCACCAGTTAAGGTGGCCAGATCTTCCAACATGGCTTTTCGTCGATCGCCAAAACCAGGAGCCTTGACGGCCGCCACATTCAAGGTGCCACGCAATTTATTCACGACCAACGTGGCCAAGGCTTCGCCTTCCACATCTTCGGCAACAATGAGAAGCGGTTTACCCATTTTGGCTACTTGCTCCAAGATAGGGAGCAGGTCTTTCATGGAACTGATCTTTTTCTCAACGATGAGCAGGAAGGCATCTTCCATCGCCGTTTCCATGCGGTCCGCATTCGTCACAAAGTAAGGGGAGATATATCCTCGATCAAACTGCATACCTTCCACGACATCCAATGAGGTGGACATGGACTTGGCTTCTTCCACTGTGATGACACCATCTTTGCCCACTTTGTCCATGGCCTCAGCGATCAAATCACCGATCGTATGGTCATTGTTGGCTGAAATCGATCCAATTTGGGAAATTTCTTTTTTGGATTGGCAGGGTCTGCTGATTTTTTTGAGTTCTTCAATGACCACTTCTACGGCTTGATCGATCCCTCGTTTGATTTCCATGGGGTTGCCGCCAGCCGTAATATTTTTCACGCCTTCTCGATAAATCGCTTGAGCCAACACAGTGGCCGTCGTGGTTCCGTCACCGGCGACATCACTAGTCTTGCTGGCCACTTCTTTCACGAGTTGGGCACCCATATTTTCATACGGCTCCGACAATTCAATTTCTTTGGCGACCGTCACACCGTCTTTGGTAATGGTTGGTGCTCCAAACTTCTTGTCCAAAATCGCGTTGCGGCCTTTAGGGCCCAACGTGGTTTTCACCGCATCAGCCAATTTATTCACGCCTCGAAGAATCGAAGCACGCGCTTGTTCACTGTATTGTAACTGCTTAGCCATACATGTCCTCCTTAGAAATCATCTGTAATCTGTTAATGGATATCAAGTAATTTTTTCTCTCGCAAATACCGGTCGGGTTAGTCTTCAAACACACCCAAGATATCTTCTTCTTTTAAAATCAGACAGTCATCATTTTCAATCTTGATTTTGGTGCCTGAATATTTGTCGAACAACACTTGATCCCCAACCTTCACGTTTTCGACGTCAGCCCCGGCTGCCGCAATCGTTCCCCGTTGAGGTTTTTCACGAGCTGAATCCGGCACATAAATGCCTCCGGCCGTTCGCTCTAATTCTTCAGTGTAGGTCACAAAGACTCGATCACCGAGGGGACGAAACCCTTTAGCGCTGCTTCCTTCTTTTGTTTCTTTTTTTTCATCTTTTGTTTCTTTTTTTTCCTTCGTGGCTGACATACTTACCTCCTTCAGTGGTTTGTGGGCTGATTAATGAAAAATCTTGCTAACGGTTAATCTTCTTGGGATTGCACGCCCGTGGGTCAAAAGATAGATACTCACGCGCTTCTCGATTGAAAACCTAGATAAGTCAAGTTGAATTGAAGTCAAGAGGGGTGGGAGGAGATATTTCTTACCTTCTTTTAGGAAAAAAGGGCAGAAGCCAGGCTTCTGAAGTCTGTTTATGAGGGAAACCTGGCGGAGTGAGCACGCATAACTACCTAGGATTTATTTGCCAAGAAACTCAAAGTCATGAATATCTTTTTTCATAAACTCTCGTAATTTATTGATTATTTTAGCCTCAATCTGCCGACTACGTTCTTTGGTAATTGAATATTTCTTGCCTAAATCTTCCAACGTGACTGGGGTCTCCGACAACATGCGATTCCGCAGGATATCTTCTTCACGCTCGGTAAGTGTTCGAGCAAATTCGGCCAGTTTTTTTCGAAAAAGAAGCCGAAGCTGGGTTTTGCCAAGTTGGTCATCCACCGGGGTTTGAATAGCCGGCAGCAAATCATGAAAGGTTCCTTCACCATCCTCCGTCATGGGTTGGTCTAAGGACAATTCCCAACTCCCCATGCGTTGATCCATTTCTACGACATCGCGTTCCCGGACGTTGAGGCGATCAGCCAAGAGTTTGGGATCCGGGATATAGCCCTGTCGTTCGAGCTTGGCCTTTTCTCGACGTAAATTATAAAATAGTCGTCGTTGCTCTTGGGTGGTTCCAATTTTGACCAATCGAAAGTTATTCAACAGGAAACGCAACACAAACGCCCGGACCCACCATGCCGCATAGGCATAGAAACGAACATTTTTCGTAGGGTCGAATTTCTTCATTGCCTGAAGCAACCCGACATTTCCCTCTTGAATGAGGTCCATTTGGTCTAACCCGGCCAGGCCATATTCCGAGGCAATTTTTACACTCACTCGCAAATTGGCGAGAATCAGCTTGACGGCCGCTTCCCGTGTGCCAAGTTGTTGATATTCATGAAAGAGTTGAAGTTCTTCTTCTTTGGAAAGGAAGGGATACCGCCGGACTTCGGCAAGATAGCGACTCAACGTCGTGGTTGGCGTGAGTGCCGTGGACAGACTTTCCCAAGAGGCACCATCCTTTGTATGGTCTTCTTTTAAGTCAGCCTGACTCTCTTCAGCTGAAACATCAACCGCCAATAATTCGTCGGTCCCAGGAGCGAATTCTTCTGCGGAATCAACAGAATCTGAAGGGTGCGCCTCGACATCGATCACTTCCTGGTTGATTTTTTTTGAGGGTTTCATCCGCATAGATAGTGAAAAATCCCGTGATTCCTCTGATATGGCATTAGGATAATATTGTAATGGATTTTTTGCCCATGACCAAATGCTTTTCCCAAAAAATTCAGTAAAACGGCTGCCCTTCAAGTTCGATGGCGGATCGAGTTTCTTTTCCAGGTTGTCCCCATAAGGTCGAAATTTTTATAGTGGAAAAGTCGACACACCACGGGTAGTGTGACATTTATGCCCATTTGCTCAAGAAAAAGATGATACCTATATGTTGAGCCAACAATGTTGAAAGAAGGCT
>JAQBGS010000280.1:0-15766 GCA_032128535.1 Nitrospirota bacterium | reverse complement strand
TGTGGAGCAAGTGGCCGGCTCGTTTTGCCTGAAAATGTCCGATAATGGGGAAGCCGATGAGCGAAAGGTCGCCAATCAGGTCTAGTACCTTATGACGAACGCATTCGTCCGTGAATCGTAATGGCTCTTCATTGACTAAGGAAGATTCCGAGAAGACCACGGTATTATTCAGGGAGCCTCCTAATCCCAATCCGCGTGACCACAGAAACTCGACTTCATGTCGGAAGGCAAAAGTGCGTGCCGCCGCAATGTTTCTGGTGAATTCCTGAGGAGTACAGGAATGTTCATAGTCTTGCTTTTGAATGAGGGGGTGGGGAAAGTCAATGAAATAACTGATGCGAGGGAGGGCGGCAGGAAGAACTGAAATTGATCGTTGTTCATCCTCTACATGGATTGGCTGAACAATTTTGATGTAGCTGCGAATGGCTTCCTGGGAAAGGAGTCCGCATTCCTCTAGGATTTCCACAAAGGGAGTGGCGCTTCCATCGGCAGCCGGAATTTCATTTCCCTGGACTTCCACATAGGCATTATCAATTTCAAGCCCCGCTAAGGCTGACAAGATGTGTTCGACGGTTTGGACCTGAAAATCGTCCGCTTGTAGGGTGGTGCAGTGATCCGTTTGTCGTAAATACTGAATGGTGGCTGGGCAAGCCACAATCTGATCCCCGACCTGTTTCACAAAGATGATCCCAGAATTGGGCGGAGCGGGATGAATGGCCATTGAGGTTAGACTTCCAGAATGAAGGCCAATACCGGAAAGAAATGCTGATTTGGAGAGGGTTTGTTGTTGGCGCATAAAAATGAAGATTGCCGACGTAAAACTTTTATGGATTCAATGCAAAAGTAGTACTCATTCCATGAATGTTAAAACACTGAGGTTTTTTTCGAAAACCACGGATGGTGACAAATGGCTGTTGTAGGAATACCACAGGTGTAGCCTTTTATCTTGAGAATTTTTCTTAAAGCTTTCCTGCTTTGATAGCGCCAAGATGGAAAAGAGCGTGGGTCCCTTAGTTTTAGTTCGGGGAAGGCGCATTAGTAAAAATTCTTAGGAATCGTAGGGATTCTACACCTGATGAAGCGAAGGAAGGATTCTGGGCTAATTGTGTGATGATGCCGCGGTGTTTTCGAGAGAGGCCCGATGCCTCGAAAATTTTTTCGAAGAAAGCCCATTTTTCTTGAGAATCGCGAAGTAAAGCTTGTTGAAAGGTTTCAGGCTTGGTTCGAAGCGTATTAGCTAAATGTTGAATGGCTTTTTCAATACTGTGGTAAGGCGGAGCTAGGTTCAGGTGGGAATAAAACGCTTCTAGTTGTGTTCGAAATTCTTGCCGAAGGCTCTGAATCGGGTCTGTGGGGAACACGTATCAATTTCCAATTAGGAAGGTTTTTTCTGTTTGAACCCAAGCCTATGCTAAAGGGAAGAAGGGTGGACTAACAAGCCCCCTCGTGAAGATGGTCTATTCTTGGAGTGAGACGCTAGCAGGGAAGAGCAGGCAGCATAAGGGACAGGGAAAAGCGAGGGGCGTTATTTGATAGCAGCCAGCATATCTTTCATGGCCGGCTCTTTCAATTTTTGTAGGGCTTTGGCCTCGATTTGACGAACACGTTCACGAGTGACTGACATGCTCTGCCCAACCTCTTCTAGCGTCCACGGTTCATCCTGGCCAATCCCAAATCGAAGGCGGATAACCATCTGTTCTCTCGGCGTTAATGAGTCCAAAATTCGTTCAACCTGTTGATTCGTTTCCTGACGCGAGACGGGACCATCGGGAGTGATGCTGTTTTGGTCCGGAATAAAGTCAGTAAGATAGGTGTCTCCTTCTCCAACTGGGGTTTCTAAGGAGATTGGATCTTGGAACGCTTGAATGGTTTCGTATACTTTTTCCCGACTGAGTTGAAGGGCATCACCGATATCCTCAACTTGTGCCTGGCGGGCAAAACGTTGGGTTAGTCGTTTGGATGTGCGGGCAATTTTATTGGATATTTCATTGAGGTGGACGGGTACACGGATTGTACGAGACTGATCGGCTAGGGCTCGGGTGATCCCTTGTCGGATCCACCAGGTGGCATAGGTACTGAATTTAAAGCCTTTTTGATATTGGAAGCGTTCTGCGGCTTTCATTAACCCAATATTGCCCTCCTGCACCAGGTCGAGGAACGCTAATCCATGGCCGGTATATCTTTTGGCTATGTCCACCACCAAGCGTAAGTTGCGTTGAACCATTTCTGATTTGGCTTTTTCTAATTGATATTTGGCCTTCTGTAGGTGTTGGCAAAGCGACTGAATCGTCGACTGGTGATCGGGGTGGGCTTTGCCTAATGCCAGCAAGGTCGATTTGAGTTTTTCAATTGCCGGGGCGGATAAGCCGGTTAACTCAACTGTCTCTTTTAGCAAAGCAACCGTCTCATCTTTTTCAGGACATTTTTTCAGGCTATGAGTGAGTTGCAGACCTTGTTTGACGATGAGGCGAATGGCACCAGAGGCGTCATCAATTTCTTTGGCCAGTATGATTTCTGAGTCTTTAGTCAGAAGGGGGCGACTGCCAAATGACCTGAAGTACAAGGATTCCAGGGCCGGATTGTAGGGCTTGATTGTGGATTTCTGGTCAACGGTGGTGACCTCAGCCCCATCGGTTTCGTGGGGATGTTCCATAACGCTTTGAAATTTCATGATGTGTACCTAAGGAATCCCTTCTTTGAAGGTTGCCAGGTCCTTAACAGGGCCTGATTACTGAGATAAGGCTGAGTTCAGCAAAAATCAAGCCAATTCAGACAAATGATGTTCAGCAATCCAGTTGTCTATTGAGTGTTTAGTCTTATGAAGTATGAGCAATTGTTTATTGTTGTGAAGTGATCTCGAATAATTATTTAATCGTAAGTAGTTGAAAATAAACACAATTTCAGCACTATTTTCCAATACAAACTTTTTACATGGAATTAGGTTCTTATTCTAGATCGGCAGAACCCTCGAATCCCTGGATGGGTCCACTGGGGAGAATCGGGCATTGAATGGAAAAATTGTCTAGAGAGAGAGGAAAATGCGGAGATAATTGACAGGTGCGTTAATTTTCCTACACATCGTTGCAGAAGCGGTCCAGGTCTTCTTCTTGCCCGATCATGACCAGAACATCACCTTTTTGAACAACATCATCGGGTTTGGGCGTAAAGTTAAAGGTCTCTTCTGTCATGATGCGGCCCTTGACCATTCGACTCACTTGTTGCTTGATGCCGATAATATTTAAATTATGTTTTCCTCGTAATTTAATTTCTTCCAAACTCATCCCTGAAAGTGTTTCAGAGACGGACACCTCTTCGACACTATACCCAGGCGAAAGTTCCAAATATTCAATCACGCCGGGAGAGACCAGTCTATGCGCCAGGCGGATCGCGGCATCTCGTTCCGGATAAATGACTTCATCGACGCCAAGGTTCTTTAAAATTTTGCCTTGAATGGGTGCGACGGCCTTAGCGACGATGGACTTCACGCCCATTTCTTTGAGTGTCTGGACAATCAGAATGCTGGCTTCGATGTTCTCCCCAATGCTGACGACGGCTACGTCGACATTTTGGGCGCTGACCGCTTTGAGTGCCCGTTCATCCGTGGCATCGCACTGGACCGCGAATGTCGCAATATCGCTAATGGCTTGAATGCGTTCCTCATCTTTGTCGATGGCGAGCACTTCGCATCCTTTTTCGACCATCGTTTGGGCACAGCTGTATCCAAAACGCCCAAGGCCGATGACCGTAAATAATCGTTTCATGGGTTGTTAGAAAAAATGGCGGATGGAAAAAGTTCCACCTGTCTTGGAAGCGGAATGGCTAAGGGTAATGTTGGGATACGTAGACAATGATGAGGACGGGATAGATATAGCATTCATCATAAGGCTGCTAGCAAAGAGTGTCAAGAAAGGGTGGGCGGGTATGACCGTCTCTTAACCAAAAGAATCTTCCCTCATTTTGATGGGTATCTCCTGGCGGAAATCCCCTGCTAGAATGCCAGACCATGAAATACTTTCAAACAGGCGAACGCATTCATTTGATTGATAAGAAAGAGCGGCATTACGCTTTGACGCTGAAAGCCGGCGAGATGTTCCAACACAGCGGTGACCACATTCCCCATGATGCGATCATCGGGAAACCTGATGGCACTACCGTGGAGTTTTCTCCGAATAAGATCATGATCGCCATTCACCCCACGCTTGCGGAATATTCCTTGAAAATGCCAAGAGGCGCGCAGGTGATCTATCCAAAAGATCTCGCGATTATCCCGATGTGGGCGGATGTGTATCCTGGGGCCAGAGTGTTTGAGGCGGGCGTGGGATCGGGGGCACTCACAATGGCGCTATTACGAGCGGTTGGTGATCGGGGTTGTGTCGTGAGTTACGAGGTGCGTGAAGACTTTGCCTCCACGGCAACAAAAAACATTGAACGATTTATGGGGAAGGTCCCCAATCATTTTCTACAGATTCGTGATGCTTATGAAGGAATCGAGATAGGAGAAGGGACTTCATCCTGGCAGTTTGATCGGGTGGTCTTAGATATTCCTGAACCCTGGCAAGTGGTGCCTCATGCGGCAAGGGCCTTGAGGGTTGGGGGCATTTATCTGAGTTATGTGCCCACGGTTCCACAGGTGATGCAGACCGTTCAGGCGTTGGAAGAGAGCAAGGTGTTCACACTAGTCCAAAACTTTGAGACGCTTCTCCGGACTTGGAATGTGAAAGGCCGGAGTGTGCGCCCCGATCATCGGATGGTTGCGCACTCAGGGTTTATTACGGTTGCCAGAAAAGTTGATGCCCGCATGTGGCATGCTGGATCGTTTGATGAAACGAACGATGTGGCGAGTCAGAATATTAATCTCATCAAGGAGGATGATTACGTTGAGAATGAACTAGATCCTCTCTGAGTGATCCTGGCTTAGCCAGTGCCATGTGGTACTTATGAGTTCTTCTGTCAAAACAATTTTGATTGCAGATGACGATGAAGACCTCAGGTTGCTGGTGCAGGTGACGCTCGAAAACCCTACCTACCGAATTCTCACCGCCGTGGACGGGCGCAAGGCCGTAGAGGCCGTGAAACAACACCGTCCGGATTTACTCATTATTGATTGGATGATGCCAGGTCTCAATGGATGTGAGGCTGTAGCCCAACTGCGTGAGAATCCCGAAACAGCCTCAATCCCTGTCGTGATGTTGACCGCGAGAGATGGTCTGGATGCCAAGGAGGAAACAGCCTCCCTCGCCCTTGCCGGCTATTTAGCCAAACCCTTTAGTCCGCTCGAATTGATCAAGAAAGTTAGAGAGGTGTTGGAGACATGACATCCAAATCTTCCAAGTCGAATGGAAATGGGTCTCGCGGAGTCCAGAAAAAGACGACGCGGACGAACCCAGCAGCTGTTGTAGAAAATCAGTTGCAGGCTGCCCAGTCCCAGTTGTTGGTTTATGCCAAAGATCTGAAGCAGTTGTTAGAAAAAGAAGAGCAGAAAACCCACCAGCTTAAGCAGGCCCATGCCCAATTACTGACGTATGCCAAAGACCTTAAACTCGCATTGGATGCTGAACAACACAAAAATAGCGAGTTGGAACAGTCCTACACGGATACCATGCTCCGTTTGGCCAGGGCTTCACGGTATAAAGATGAAGAAACCGGTGCTCATATTGAACGCTTGAGTCATTATGCGAAATCCATGGCATTAAATATTGGGTGGGATACAACTCGGGCACAAGGATTATTTGCGATTGCGCCGATGCACGACGTGGGGAAAATTGGTGTGCCCGATGCGGTGTTGGGTAAGCAGGGGCCGCTGTCGGATGAGGAGTGGGAAGCGATCAAACAACATCCGCTCTTAGGCGCAAGTTTGTTGAGTGGGTCGGCATCCCCGTTACTGGAGATGGCTAAAGAGGTGGCGCTCACGCATCATGAACGGTGGGATGGAAGCGGATATCCGTGTGGGTTGAAGGGAAAGCAGATTCCGATAACCGGGAGGATTGTGATGCTGTGCGATCTCTATGATGCCTTACGTAGCCAGAGACCGTACAAGCCGGCGTTTTCTCATGTCAAAACACTAGACATCATGTTGAATGGGAATGAACGTACCAGGCCGACGCATTTCGATCCGAATTTATTGGAAGCGTTTCGAGAGATGCATCACGAATTTGATGAGATTTATTCGACGGTCAAAGAAACAGGCGATCCTCAACATACATAATCATGAACCGGCTTATCGAGGATGTTCGATGGGATAGCTCGCTTCCTCCCAGGCGTTCATGCTGCCTTCCACATTGTAGACATTCTTATACCCTAACCGCATCAGTGTTTCTGCGGCGATATTGCTGCGATGGCCGGATTGGCAATACACCACCACGTGGCTGTCTAGTTCAGCATGAACTTCCTGATGTCGATTCTGGATTTCCCGGAAATCGATATTGAAATCGGTGCCAGGGATAAAGCCTCCTTGATGTTCTTCAGGAGAACGAACGTCAATCAAGACAAATCCTTTTTGGCTCGGTTGGCTGGCCTTGTCCATGCTGGCTTTGAGTTGCTGGACCGTTAAGAGATAGGGTTCAGCTTGTGTGGGGCTTGCTGCCAAAGCAAATAAAAGAAGCATAAAAACCCCGGAAAGGGATATTCGCGTCATCACTCAGCTCCTTCTTGAAATAAAAACTGGTCTATCCGGTAGTGGAAGGACGAAAACAGGTCAACTGTATCCATAAAATTGTATGCCCCACCGAAAGATGTGGTCAAGCATCTGGTGGGCAGGAGCATGACGACACTGTGTTTGATAGTGCTTACCGGGAAGTCGGAACCGTCCGCTTTAGATCATCAAGAGTGAGGAGGGAGAAAAGGTGTAATCCTTGTTGGGTCAGGTGGTCGTGCCGATCATTTTCTGATCGATCAACAATGACAAAAGTATTGCTGACTTGTAACCCCTGATTGCGGGCCGCATCGGTGGCTTTCAGAAGGGAGCCTCCAGTCGTCAGGACATCGTCAACGACTACAGCCTTTTCCCCTCGATCAAATGTCCCTTCAATTAATTTGCCTAAGCCATGATCTTTAGGCTGCTTGCGGACGACGAACGTGCGCCACTCCTGTTGAGGGTTTGCAGAAAAGGCAAAATCTGAGATGCTGGTGGCAAGGGGGATCGCCCCAATTTCCAATCCACCAATTAAATCAAAATTCTGGGTTTTGAGAAGATCAAAAGCTAATTGAGCCACAAGGTGACGAGAGTAGGGGTGAGCCAATACAATACGGCAGTCCACATAATAGGGGCTAGTCTTTCCTGAGGCTAAACGGAAACCCTCTTGGGCATTCCATTTGAAGGCTCCAAGGTCATGAAAGGCTTGAAGGAGTGCGTCCTTGGACATGGGTTACATATAGTTTGGTGGTGAACGCAAATGGGAGAATTGTCAGAAGTGTCTTCTACCATTATGACTTTCGAAATCGCAAGGAGACAGGGTGTAATCTGTTGCATGGCGTGTATTTGGGCAATCAAGAAAATCGTCGATTAACGAAAAGCTTATAAATCTGAATCAGTGAAAAGGAGCGCGGGCGATGTACAAAGTTAAAAAGCGACCGGTCAAAAAAGAAAAGCCGCCGGTCTTGTATAACATCTTAGAAAACTATACCGACCACGATCCGCCAGGCAACGTCATGGTCTGTGCGATGACTGGGACTGACAATTTCGCCATGCGTGCCCAAGTTCTTTCTGAAAGTTATGACATTCCAAAAGAAACAGTCGAACGGTTGCTCACAGAGGGAGGCGTCTATTTATATCCCCAGGAAGGCATGCTGGTGACTAAAGGGGCATTTGTATGTCGGGTTGATTCCACCGGCAAGGAACCCACGCAGACTTGGGTGATGGATGTGGAGCAATATGCCGCTGCGGAGCGGTTACGCCAGGGTTATGGCTTGACTCTTGAAGAGGCGATGGAACGAGTGTTTTATCGTGGATTGCCGCAAGAATTGCAAGATCGCCTCAAGAAACCGAACTTAGGTCTGGATTATGCCACGCTTGAATCGGCATTCGCGGCAGGTGGGGACATTCGGTATATTGATTTTCGGAAAGACTGGTCGCCACATTTCAAACGGAAATGTGTCATGCCGGATGGGCGCCTCATCGAAGCCAGCGGCTTGGATGATTTTGCGGAGTTACACGGAACCTCCGTGGAAGACGCCCGCACCTTATTGGATCATGGGGGAACGTTGGATTTAAAAGATCGAGGCGTTTTGGCATGTCAGATTATCAATGGGCAACCCTCTGTGGCGCGGTTTAATGCGCGGCAATATAGCAAAGCCAAGGCGTTGGTTAAGGAAAAAGATTTGCATCTCTTAGATGCACTCAGTGAAGTGGCCTATCAAGACCCCATCCTCATGCGTGCTCTCAGCCGCGCCGACGCCTCTAATTAAGGCGGTTGTTTCTGACTAAGCGTTGGACAGGGGTGACAGCCAGGGTTTGGTTGAAAAGAAGCCATAATGATCAGAATCAGGCACATAATCTGCCTGATTGATGCTACCTGAAATTGGATTTTATTCCACGCAAAAGATCTTGATTCGAGGAAAGTACGCTTCTTTCTATTTCACATGGGTGGAAGATGGTGGTTTTACGGCTTTTCCGGTGATGGCCATGATAATGCTGCGGGGAATGATTTTGCTGATCCATAAAGCCAAGCGACCTTGCCAACCGATCGTTACTAAAGTGCGCTTGGATTGTAGAGCTTGTAACGATGTCTGGACGACTTGTCGGGCCGATTGTGCAAAGAAGACTTGTTTTGGCTGATGCCCGGCGGATTGATGGAAATCAGTGTCTGTAAAGCCAGGGCAACAGACCTGGATTGTGACGCCTTGGCCTTGCGTTTCCCTAGCTAGCCCTTCTGAAAAGGCAATGAGAAAGGCTTTGGTGGCTGCATATCCCGTCATATAAGGGATGGGAAAGAAGCCGGCCACGGACGCGACGGTAATAATGGCGCCTTGTTTGCGATCCAGCATGGCGGGCAAAAATAATCGAATACTCTCCACAATCGTATTGATATGTAGCTGCAGCATGTTTTGAATGCTTGCCAGTGGCATGTCCGCAAAATCTCCATACCGTCCAAAGCCTGCATTGTTGATCAAGAGTGAAACCTCTGATCGGTAAGACCGAGCCAGGTCATACAAGGTTTGTGCTGCCTGGGGTTGGCTTAAGTCCAGCGATTCCACCCAAATCTCTCTCTGAGTCACATTCTGGAGTTCCTGTCGTAAGGTCTCGAGTCTCGTCACATCTCGTCCGATGAGAAGTAGATCATAGCCTTGGCCTGCGAGAGCTCTGGCATATTCCGCTCCAATGCCGCGCGAGGCGCCGGTGACAATGGCGAATGGTGGGGTCTGATTCAAGGTCGTTCTCTTTTCATCAGCAAACAGGTTGTTTCGTGACATAGGGTAATTTTGAATCAGGGCATGCTGTGAAAGGGACAAAAAGGCTTCATTTTTTTCCTGTTCAGACCCCGTATTCCCTGGAAAATATTAAGAACACTAGTCGTTCTGCCGAATGATTCCTCATGTGTGTGTGGTTCCTGCTCTGTGCGTACCATGATCTCCATAAATGTGTGAATCACCAGTGATGACCTTCAGAGAGATAGGATGAATTATGTCTGAGTCGTATAATTCTGAATCAGCCACAGGTGTCTTGGAATCGGTAGAGACCGATTCTTTAGCTAGCGGGTCTACCCAAGCAGGAAGTCTAGAACAAGCCCTCGCCGAAATTGAAGCGGAGGCGGGAGATCTTTTCAAAACGACGAAGCAGGTAATGGCGTCGATTAAAAAGATCAAGGATGCCGCGAAAGTGGGCGATCTTGTCAAATTACGTAGATTATTGGATGAAGGCAAGTCGGCCACGCTGGAGTTGGGCTGTGATTTTCTCAAGACCCAAGAACGTCTCAACTTCGATGAGGCCAGTTATCTCGCAGGGAAAGATTTTCGTCAGGAATTGCTGACGACAGCTCAACAAATGGGTGTGAATCTCTACGAACATGATGGCTATTTGTTTTCCTACCCGGTCCTTTTGAAAATTTTACATAAAGAACGAGCTGTGTCTATCGATCGGATTCGTGAAAGCCGGTTGCGCCCGTCGGTTCTCGTCAAGCGGCTCAAAGAAGTCCAAAACAAACCCTTGCGGTTTAAGCCGCAAACCTTTTTAGAAATGCTCTATACCGCGTATTCCCTTGTAGTGGCCGGTCGAGGCAAACATCTGATCGGGAAAGGAACGGTCATTCCCCTTTTAGAGCTGTATCAATTGTTGACGTTATTGCCTTGGCAGGCGAGTGAATACACGCGGCAAGAGTTTGGGCGAGATGTGTATTTGTTGGATAAGAGCGGGACGATTGCCACGAAAAATTGTCATCGTGCGAATTTCCATGCCAGTACGGGCGTTCGTGATCTCTCTAAAACATTGACGGTGATTGCACAGGGAGGACGGGAAAAAACCTATTACGGGATTTCCTTTGTCAAAACGGGATAACCAGGCTGGCTTGTTCGGTAAAGTTTCCCTAGGGGGAGCCGACAAGAGGAAGCAGAGTAACAGGATATTGAGGGAAAAATTATGTCTCCACAGGAATGGTTGAAAGTACTTAAAGCCGCCTATCTCCAAGGGTTTATTCGTCAAGGAGGGTCATCGGTCAAGTTTGTGGTAGTCGAGGACGCGAAAGACACGAAGGCTGTGGTTTCTGGAGTTGGGGCATTGGCTCGAGAGGAAGGCTTTGTCATGATCGAAGCCGACTCACGGAAAACCAAGGTCCAACTCATAGATTTATTGTTTCAAGAGATTGCCAAGCAAGTAGATTGGGAGGCGTTAGCCTTTGACTGTGTGACGAAGTTGTTTCAGGAGAATGAACGTCGAATTCCTGACCAACGTGAAGCATGTAGTTGGGGATTTCTTGCGTCATTAAATGCCTGCGATGAAGCCACCATTCAACGTGATGTGAATTCCTGGTTAGAATGCAGTTTGTTTCAAGACTTTCAAATGAGTCGGGAATTTCGTTTGGCGATGATTCAATTATGTTTGGCCCAGCTTGATCCGTCAGGGCGTCAATCCAAAGAGGCTGGAGCGATTCAATCGTGGCTCCGGGGGGAGTTGCGTCAAATGTCGGCCCTTAAGAAATTGCTCATTTTCCAAAAAGTCACGCGCAGCAATGCCCGTGATTTGATCGCATCTTTTACGCATTGGGTTCGCCTCCTTGGAAAACCGGGCGTTGTCTTGACGATTGATATATCAGCCTTCATGGGCACGGAGAAGGGGGCGGATTCGAAAGCCTTGAGTTATTCGCCTTCGGCGGTCATGGATGCCTATGAAATGTTGCGGCAGTTTATCGATGGCAGCGACGATATGGAAGGCCTATTGTTAGTTGTGGTGACGCCTAAAGCCTTCCTGACGGATCAACGCTTGGGACTGAATCGTTATGAAGCGTTGAAACTTCGCATTTGGGACGATGTGCGTGATAAAACGCGGCCAAATCCTTTTGCGCCGATGGTGCGAATAACGGAGCAAGTTGACCAATTCGAGGAGAGTCGCCTTGTTGCCCGAGTGGGAAGCCGGAAGGATGATGTGCAGCACCAACGGGTCATCGAATCTCTTCGCGCGGGTGTGCCCAGCCCTGGAGCGGTCAAAGCCTTAGGCTGTCCCCAACCAACGGTCAAATCGAAGTTCCAGCAAATGCTGCAAGATGCGCAAGCCAGTATACAGAAAGGCTGGACGACGAAGGGGTTGTTGATTGAAGGGGGTTTTGGTACCGGTAAATCGCATCTCTTGGAATCGCTTAGACATATGGCCCTGGAGTCCCGGTTTGTCTGTAGTAAGGTGGTGATCAGTAAAGAAACGCCGTTGTATAGTCCCGCTCTCATGTTTCGTGCCGCAGTGGGTGCCGCTGATATTCCTCAGAAGCGTGGCGACGCGTTGGCTGAAGTTGCGGCTGATTTGAATTTTAAAAGTCCGCAATATGCCGATTTTTATGAATGGGTGCACCGACAAGGCGGAGAGATTGATGGGCGATTTGCTGCGACATTATTTCTCTACGAACGGATGGTGAATGACCCGGAATTGAGTCATCAGATGATTCGCTTCTGGGCTGGTGATCCGTTATCTGATGTCGAGATCAAACGATACCTCAAATCTTGTGATTCCACTGTGTCCTATCGATTTGAGCGTGTGTCCCCTATGGAGATGGCCTTGCAACGGTTTAAATTCGTGTCCCGACTTATGGTAGCTGCGGGCTATTCCGGATGGATTCTCTTGATTGATGAAGCAGAAATTATTGGCCGCTATTCCTTTAAACAGCGAGCGCAATCGTACGCGGAATTAGCGCGATGGTTGGGTCGTCTCGAAGCGTCAAGTTTTGCGGATTTGGGCTATAAATCAGGGTTGGCGGCTGTCATGGCGCTGACAGATGACTTCCAAAGTGCCATTTTGGAAGAAAAGGGCGATCGAGAAAAAGTCCCGGAAAAATTACGGGAAACCGGTTCAGAGACGGATTTAGTGCTGTCTCGTCAAGCGGAACAAGGCATGCGATTGATCGAGTGTGAGCGGATTCCTTTGGTTGGTCCTTACGATCAATTAGTTGAAGAAATTTATCATAAAATTCGTGCCATTCACGGAGCAGCTTATGGATGGGAACCACCGCAGGTTCCGACGATTGAGCGACTGTCAAGCACTCGAATGCGTGAATACGTCAAGGGATGGATTACCGAGTGGGATCTCAAACGGTTAGATCCAAACCTACAGGTTGAAATTGAATTGACGGAAATTAAACAAGATTATTCAGAAGATATTGAGTTGGAAGGTTCGCAGGAAGAAGCGTTGCAACCGGCCTTGGCGGAATCTTCCTAATATTGTGCATGTTGTGGACTTGCGCGGCTTTCCAAACGGTCCGGGCTAGTATGACACAAGTGTGTTGAGCATTCCTTAAATCTCAAAATTAAAGGATACGCATGATGGAGTTACGACCTCAAGAGTGGTTTCAGACAATTCGGCAAGAATATCTCCAACGATTTGTTGGACAGGGCGGATCGTCTGTGAAATTTGTCGTGACGCCTTCTGAAGCGGATCGAGTACAGGTTCAGTATCAATTGGTGGCGTTGGCTGAGAAGGAACACTATGCCTGTGTCAGTATTGATGCGAAAGAGACCAAGATCCATATGATGGATAAGTTTTTTCACCAAGTCTCACGGCGTATGCCATGGGACGCGCTGGCGTCCCAATTCGTGCGGCGGTTACTTCAGGAAAATGGCTATCAGATCCCGGAAGGGAAAGAAGAGTTTTCGATAGCCGGTGTCGCTCGAATGAATGAGCGCGCCGAACCGTTATTGCGTCGAGATTTGAATAGCTGGTTGGAGCGGGCGATTTACCATGATACGCAGATGTGTCAAGAATTTCGAATGGCGATGATTCGTCTTTGCTTGGGTCAAATGGACACTGGGGCGGAAAGCCCGTTTATGACTGAACCGGTGAAGGCCTGGCTTTGTGGTGAGTTGCGGCAGATCTCAGCCTTGAAAGAGGCGTTGATTTTTCAGAAAATCGTTCGCACCAATGCTCGATACATGTTCGCGTCATTGTCCCGTTGGTTGCGACTTGTTGGAAAAACAGGCTTAGTGGTTTCCTTGGATTTGAGCCGATGCCTAGAAAGTAAAAAGCCCGCTTCACCTGAGGGTCTGTATTATGGAGTATCGGCTACAATGGATGCCTATGAAATGTTGCGACAGTTTATTGATGGAACGGATGAACTGGAAAGTCTCTTGCTGGTGGTATCTGTTCCTCCTGAATTTCTGACGGATACACGACGAGGTTTGAGTCGATACGAAGCATTGAAGTTGCGGATTTGGGATGAAGTCCGGGATCGACAATACCAAAACCCATTAGGTGCGCTGATTCGGTTATCCGCTGTTGAAAAAAGTCAAGATGGGACAGATGACTTGAATGATGATCATGAACAGGCAGCTATGGCCAATGGTGATGTGAGTCATCAAAGGACGATGGAAGCCTTACGTTCTGGCGTGCCAAATCGGGATGTTGTGAAAGTGCTAGGTAGTCATCAACCGGATCTCGAGGGAAAGTTCAGGCGACTCCTTCACCAGATGGCTATTCAGGCTCCTCAAGGGATCCCCACCAAGGGAATGGTCATGGAAGGGGGATTTGGGAGCGGAAAGTCGCATCTTTTGAAAGCCTTGCAACATGTGGCTACCGAACAACAGTTTGTGTGTAGTCCAATTGTGATTAGCAAGGAAACGCCTCTGTATAACGTGGCCACGTTGTTTCGGTCAGCCATCAATGATGCCATGGTTCCTGGAAAACAAGGTGATGCATTAACTGAAGTGGCGAGAGAATTAAATTTTCAAAGTCCACAGTATGCCGAATTGTATGATTGGGTGCATCGAAAAGATTCAGGGTGTGACTCGCGGTTTGCCGCGACATTGTATTTGTATGAACGAATGATCAACGATCCTGAACTCAGTCACCGTATAATCCGGTTTTGGGCAGGGGATCCTTTAAGCAACGGACAACTCAAAAAATACCTTCAAGGGTGTGCTCCCGAGACGCCGTATGTGTTTGACAAAATTACGGCACAAGATTTGGCTTGGTGTCGTTTCCAATTTGTCTCACGCTTGATGATGGCGGCTGGTTACAAAGGCTGGATCTTGCTCATTGACGAGGCAGAAATAATTGGTCGGTATTCGTTTAAGCAACGAATGAAATCTTATGCGGAAATCGCTCGCTGGTTGGGCGTCTTAGAGAAAACGGTGTGTCCGGGAATTGCCGGTATTGTCGCACTGACTGATGACTTTCAAAGTGTGGTGTTAGAAGAAAAACAGGATGCCCGAAAAATTGAACAACTGGCTCAGAGTGAAGAAGTGGGGATGGACGTCAATTTTGCTAGTGAGGCGCTCAATGGCATCCGTCTTATCGAACAAGAAGGTGAAGCACTCATTCGGCCCTATGAGCCAATGGTTGATGCTTTGTACGGACGCCTTCGAGAGTTACATGGATCAGCATATAGTTGGAGCCCTCCCCAGGTTTCAGCGGTGGAAAAATTATCCAGTACGCGGATGCGCGAATATGTGCGGGGCTGGATTACCGAATGGGATTTGCGAAGATTATACCCTGATGCCCAGTTAGATATTGAAATTACAGATGTACGGCAGACCTATGAAGAGGATCAGGAGTTAGAGTCATCTAACGCCGATGAAACTGAAGTCCTGACCACTGCGGAAGCCGAAGAGGCCATGATGGCTGTAGCATTACAAAATCAAGCCCCTGCGTAACATTCCGTTCCAACAGGCAGCGGAGAAAAGGGCTTGGTGTGAAATGATTGGTTGAGGGTATCCGCCAGAATCGGTGCGAGGTGAGTGCGACTTGAACGGTCGTTTCTCTTTAAGTGGTCTGGCCTCGTTCATTACCAAAATCCTGCCTCTCAAATCCGTCCCACGTAGGGTATGGATCGTTTGTTTAGCCTCCTCTTGATTGGGCATTTCTATAAACTCAAACCCTTGAGACCGCTCGGTAAATCGATCGCAATGATATTGGCTGAAATACCCTTCCTGTAAGCCAAATTGATCCTGTAATGTTTGGTCTGTTGTTTCAATTGGTAGGTTTCCCAATATACAGCCTGACACTTATTGAGGACTTCCTTTGCTGTATTCAACCTCGGCGTAGTTTCAAAAGGGGTAAATTACGGTTCAAAGTTTAGAGCCTGTAATAAGATGGCTGTCGATTGCGGTCGGTAAACGGTCGATCTTGGTACCCGTTTTT
>JAQBGS010000279.1:0-6529 GCA_032128535.1 Nitrospirota bacterium | reverse complement strand
TTCCATGATTCTAAATAATCATCATAACCTTCTTGGAAATCCCAAACTGGTGTCATTTCATTCTCTAAAATGCCTGCATCAAATCCTATTAAGAAATTGACCTCGAATTTGATGAGAAGAATGATAGCTTGACCTTTCTTCCCATGCTAAAATACTCCGTTCTACGACATTAACCATGGAAGGAGTGTGCTTTGAAAATATATTTGGCTAATCCGAGGGGGTTTTGTGCCGGTGTCGACCGGGCCATAGAAATTGTTGATTTATCCTTGAAAACATACGGTGCGCCCATTTATGTCCGCCATGAAATTGTCCATAGTCGACACGTGGTGGAATCTCTTCGAGGAAAAGGGGCGATCTTTGTTGAAGAGCTGGGCGAGGTGCCAGATGGGGCCATTGTTATTTTTAGTGCCCATGGGGTGGCCAAGGCCGTTTGGGAGGAATCCACACGACGAAATCTCAAAGTGATTGATGCAACCTGTCCCTTGGTGATTAAAGTCCATAATGAAGTCAATCGGGATTATTCCAATGAGTATGAACTGATCCTTATTGGTCATGCGGGGCATCCGGAAGTAGTGGGGACTCTGGGGCAGGTGCCGGATAAGTTTCATCTGGTGTCCTCGGTGGAGGATGTTGAAACGTTGGCCGTGGAGAATCCTCAGCATTTGTCGTATGTGACCCAAACAACCTTAAGTGTGGATGAATGCCGGGATATTGTGGCCGCTCTCCATCAGCGATTCCCTGGGATTAAAGGCCCACACCAGGAAGATATTTGTTATGCCACGCAAAATCGTCAAAATGCGGTCAAAGAGTTGTCCCGTTTTGTTGATGTGATTTTGGTCATTGGCTCTCCGAATAGTTCTAATTCCAATCGATTGCGGGAATTAGGGGAGCGATGCGGAATCAGGTCTTATTTGATTGATTCTTATCAAGATATTCAGTTGTCTTGGTTAGAGGACGCGAAAGCTGTCGGTATTGCGGCAGGCGCCTCCGCTCCAGAGGTCCTTGTTTCCCAAGTCATTAAATTCTTAAAAGAGCAAGGGGCCGATAGCGTTGAGGAACTCACCGTTGTCGAAGAAGATGTCGAATTCCTCCTTCCGAAGGAATTATTGATGGCGAGCAAATCAAAATAATCTTCGTTTTTCCCATTTTCGTGCTCATTTAGGTCGTCAACCCAGTCTTCTGGACTCTTCTCATTTCTTCAAAAAAAAAGCGAAAATTTGGTATCGTTCGTTATCCACAGGATTCTTAGCACACGGTTCGCTAATCCCTACAATATTGCAAGATATGGGATAAGGAGTTAATTCGAACCACCATATTTTGTGTGATTTTTTGATTTTTACGGGGTTGTATGGTACAGATTGAGAGTTTAACTCACTGAGAATGAAGAGCCACATGTTTACCCACGTCCAGGAGGGAGTATGAATCTACGTACCCTAGTGGTGAATGGGTTTAAGTCCTTTGCGGAAACCAAAATAGACTTTCCGGATGGCATTACGGCGGTGGTCGGCCCCAACGGCACCGGCAAGAGCAATATTGTGGATGCCATTTTATGGGCAATGGGTGAACAAAGCGTCAAAAGTCTGCGAAGCGAGCGGATGGAAGATGTCATTTTCAATGGCACCGAACAGCGGAAGCCCATGGGGATGGTTGAGGCGTCCCTTGTTTTTTCGGATGTCACGCCCCAAGAGCTGGAACCGGTTTCGGCATTAGTAGAAGGATTGGAGCAAACGACGGATGTCATGATCACCCGCCGGCTCTATCGTGATGGGGACAGCGAATATTATTTCAATAAAATTGCGTGTCGCCTCAAAGATATTCGTGGCTTTCTGTGGAATGCCCGAGCAGGTACGCGTGGGCAGTCTGTGATCGAACAGGGCAATATTGAACAATTGTTGAGTGCCTCACCGCAGGAACGCCGGGAGTTTATCGAGGGTACCGCAGGCATCATTCGCTATAAAAAGCAAAAAGCCGAGGCTTTACGAAAATTACAGAGCACAGAAAATAATTTGTTGCGGGTTCGAGATATTTTGGGCGAAGTGCATCAACAATTGCGTGTCCTCACGCGACAGGCCAAACAGGCAGAGGAATACCAAGGGCTGTTACAGGAAGCACGGGACCTTGAAGTGCGGTTGTTAACGGGGGATTTCCGGCGGTTGTTTGCCGATCATTGTGTCGTGGAAAAGGAATTACAGGATTCGGAAAACCGTGAGACGGCTTGTGTAGCAGAAGAAGTTCGCCTGGTCACGGAGCAGCAACAGGCACAGCTTGATCTAGGGGCCATGAATGACTCGCTGAAACAGGCTCAAGATGAATTTCGGGAGATTGAACGACGTATGTCGCAGGCGCTGACCGAAATTCAGATCGAACGGAATCGATTAGAGCAATATGAACAGCAGCATGAACAGGTCATGGAGGAACGCATCCGCCTTCAGGGAAACGGGCAAGAAGTCGTGGTTATGCTCGAAGCTCTTCAGGAGCGAATGGTCCAAACTCGCGGGGAAATTGAAACTCTGGCCGCATCTATGGCTGAAGGCGAAGAGAGCATGGCCGTTGTGGCGGCTCGCCGTCGAGAAATCCAGGAGAAGGTCAATCTTGGGCGGGAAGCGATTTTGGCTGTGGCTGTGGAAAAGACCAATGTGGAGAATCGGCTTCGTAGTCTTGGAGAAGGACAGAGTGCCACCGGGCGTCGGATGGAACGCCTGGCAGCTGAACTGACGCAATCCCAATACGTTCAAACGACCTTGCAAAGTGAGCAACAATCGCTTCAAGCCCAACGATCAGCGTTGGAGAGCGAATTAGAGGAATTACGAACGCATCAAGAGCAATTAGAAGTCAGCCTGCAAAGCCATCGTGAAACTCGAGAAGAGCTTGATGGCAAGATCTTGGAACTGCAAACTCAGACTGCTGGCACGGAATCTGAGCTAAAGGCCCTTCAAGGTATCTTTCGTGAGGAATTGGGCTATGGCCACGATGGAGAAGGCGCGGACGCCTCAATTCGAGAACAATGTTCGTCAATTCAGGCCGCCTTAGCGGAACGCATGCAGGTCCCTGAAGAGGTTGAGCTAGCCATTGAATCCGCACTTGGAGGACACCTCCAGGCTTGGATTATCAATTCCCCTCAAGAAGCCCAAGAATCCATTGCTCAATTTCAACGCTATCAATTGGGGAAGGGCCGTTTTATTCCCTTACAGGTTCCTCGGCTGGGGAATAACTCTGCCCCTCCTTGGTGGGCCACATTAGAACACGATCCTAGCGTGAAGGGATTGGCCAGAACCTTTGTCGATGCTCCAGCCGATTTACGATCGGTCATAGATGGCTTATTGCAAAATACGGTGATTGTTGAAACGTTGGCAGACGCATTGGCCTTAATGGCCAGACATGACTGGTTTCAAGGAGAGGGTCCATCCTTGGTGACAGTAAACGGCGAGATCGTGACCTCTCTGGGAGTCATCAGTGGAGGGGAAAGTAGAGAAGCCGGAGGTCTCTTGCGTCGACGAAGAGAGATTCTGACATTAGAAGAAAATCTTCAAGCTCTCCAGGGGGAATTCAAGACTGTCCAAGAGACTCGAAAAGCCCTGTGTCAGGAAATTGAATCAATCTCGGCTCAATTCGAAGGGGCGATTTCGGCCATTCGTGAAAAAGAACTGCAGGTATTTTCCGTTCAAAAAGAAGAGGCGTCCAAAGGACAAGCTCTTCCTGATTTGCTCCGTCGGTTGGATATTCTTCAACAAGAGCGTGAGATGGAAGAGGCGGAGTTTGCACGAATGCAGGCCGAAGAAGTAGACGTGAGAAGGCAACTTGAGAGGCTTGAGCATCGGCGAACCGAAGAAAATGCCATGCTTGCCCAGTCACAAGATTCTCTTCAGGAGCTTGAACGAGAACAAGAAGACCTTACGACTCGTCTCAATGACATCAAGATGAACTATCACACATTGAATGCACAATGGGGTCATGAGCAGAGTAACCGGGAGAGGCTCGAGCGGGAAGAAGAAAACCGAAAAATCAGGGTACAGGAAATTGATCAACAATTAGAACAGCTCTTTTTGCAAAGTCGCACGAGCCAGGAGAAACGGCTCAAAAATGAGGAAGCCGTCGAAGGGCTTGGTGCCCAAAAAGAATCGAAGGGGGAAGAATTACGCGATCTTCAAAATCGGCATGCCGATTTTCTAGAAGAGGTCAAACGGTTAGAATCCTTGATCGGAAAGGCTCGAGGAACCCTCTCGCAGATTTTCAAATCACGTGTCCCCATTGAAGGACGTTTGGCGGAAGTGCGAACCAAACTGCAAGCCGTGGAAGAAACTTTGACGCAGACCTATGAAATCTCCACAGATGATCTGAAGCTTTCGCAGGGGCCGGATGTCGGTGAGACTCTTGGCCCAGATATGAGTGAAGAGGAGGTAGAAGGGCCGGAACAATGGCGAGAGCATTTGCAACGTATCCGGAAAAAACTGGAGCGGATCGGTCCCATCAATTTGGCGGCCATTGATGAACATGTGCAATTAGAAGAGCGTTATCAATTTTTGTTGGCACAGGAAGAAGACTTGGCCGGCTCGATTCAATCCCTTCAGGAAATCATTGAGCGGCTGAACCAAACCACGAATAAATTGTTTGTCGAAACCTTTAAAGAATTGCAAGTGAAGTTTAATGAAGTCTTTTCGGCTCTATTCGCCGGGGGACGTGCGGAGTTGGTGCTTGTGGATGAATCCGCGAACGTTTCAGGGGAGCTTGAGTCTGCGGAGGCTTCAGAGGATTCTCGGGAAGAGAAATCATCTCAAAGACTCAAACAAGAACCCGGGGTTGAGATTGTGGCCCAACCGCCTGGCAAGCGCCTGAAAAGTCTCACCATGCTCTCGGGTGGTGAAAAAACGATGACGGTGATGGCCCTGCTATTTGCCAGTTTTTTGATACGTCCGTCTCCGTTCTGTGTGCTGGATGAGGTTGATGCGCCGTTGGATGAAACGAATGTGGTTCGGTTCGGCCAATTTTTGAAACAAATGGCCGACCGCTCGCAATTCATCGTCATCACGCATAATAAACGAACGATGGAAGTCGCCAATTCCTTATTTGGGGTGACGATGGAAGAGCCGGGAGTCTCGAAATTAATTTCGGTTCGTTTGCATGACCTTCAAGAGGTAGGATAAAACTCGTTTCAGAAAACTAGGTTCTTCCTTGCAGAGAAATAATAGAAAAAGCCCCTTCCCATGGTAATAGGAAGGGGCTTTTTTTAGGGATCAAAGGAGTCAGGAGAAGGGAATTAATTCCTCACGCCGCTCCACACTTTTTCTGCGTCAATTTCTTTATCAGGATTGAGTTGCTTGGCTTTCTCCAAAAGGACATCTGCGGTCTCAGGGATTTCCGGATCGGGAATGCAGCAATCATCAACGGGGCACACCGCAGCAC
Organism: Nitrospirota bacterium; assembly: GCA_032128535.1. Taxonomy (GTDB): domain Bacteria; phylum Nitrospirota; class Nitrospiria; order Nitrospirales; family UBA8639; genus Nitrospira_E. The sequence continues at coordinate 1,129 of JAQBGS010000279.1, read as the reverse complement.
ATTGCGGTTCATCAAAATGGCCGACGCATTCCGTACACCGTTCATAGGTAATAACGTAGACCGTATCACCATCTCCCTGGCCTTCACCGACCGTATGGCCTTTTTCCTCAGCGGCACTACGTGTTTCAAAGATGGCTTCATTGGGGCATTCGGGGAGACACGCACCGCAATTAATGCATTCTTCGGTGATCAGTAACGACATAATTCCTCCTTCACAAACAATTGAAAAGTATCGTCAATCCATTTAAATTGAGCTGAACAATAAACCTCAATGGGATCCTATCACATGATTTGCGAAGCATCCCGCAACAGCCAACCAAGAAAATCATTGTAGCGACTGAATTTTCAATGCGTCAACCGGACAGAAGACCCATTAAATAAGCCATTCGGGCCGATAGGCTTTCGCGAGGAAAATGGTGTCGAGTTGAATGGATAAAGAGCGATAAAATTGGCGAATTAATCGTTCCCCTTCACTATAATCGTGATCCCCTTCAAAGTGAACGGATCTTCACTGAGAAACTGAGTGGCCTCCTCTTAATTCAATCGATACTGAATCTCTTTCCCTCTTCATGAACACCCATCATGTTAAGCCTTCGGTAGTTTCGGCCTATGGCGCTCTGACCACGGCGGCAATGGTATGGGGTGGGTCTGTGGTTGCGCAAAAGGTGGCCTTAGGCCCTTTTTCCCCGGTCGAGACTTCTGTCTTTCGTGGACTCGGGGCCTTAGCGATCCTGATTCCCTTGTGGTTTTGGAAAGAACGTGGAGGGAAATTTTCGAAACATGATTGGGGGATATTTGGACTGTTGGGATTGGGCGTCTTAGGCAATCATCTTTTGGTGTTATTTGGGCTGCAATTCATCGGGGCTGGTTCAGCAGGCGTCATTATCGGGGCAAGCCCGGCCATCACGGCTTTTCTCTCTTCATTGATCCTAAAAGATGTTCCGTTTCGGGTCATCTGGCTGGGTTGCCTGGTCTCGTTCATTGGGGTTGTCGTCATCACTGGGCAAAGTGGAATGGTGGGCGCAGGATCCAATCCTGTGTTGGGAGGGGTTTTAGTACTCTCCGCATTAGTCAGTTGGGCACTCTATACCATTGGTTGCCGACGGACCATGGATCGATTTTCTCCTCT
>JAQBGS010000278.1:0-2882 GCA_032128535.1 Nitrospirota bacterium | reverse complement strand
TTTATTGGGGCACACTTTGAGCAAGCCGTTGATTTTTCTCGTACAGTTTTTGGAACACATTCCCGGTTTCATAAAGCCGTCTTTCGAGCACCAGTGACGTTTACCGAGGTGCAGTTCAAGGGTGTGGCGGAATTTCTAGAAGTGGAATTTCAGCAGACCGCCAATTTTTCACAGGCGAATTTTTTGAGTGGAACGGGTTTCTCGGGGTCTGTTTTTCATGGACCCTTGGATTTTTCAGGGGTGAGAACCAAGCAGGAGATCTATTTTCGATTTTCTGAGTTTAAGAAACGCGTGTCCTTTCGACAGGGACAATTTCAGAGTGTGGTCGATTTTTCCAATTCCCGCTTTGCAGGTGAGCATGATTTTTCGGAGGCGGAGTTTGCTGTCCAACCCGAATTTACGGGGAGCAATATTTCAGTTGACGTTCCCATTTCCGGGCGAAGGCTCAATCAGCAATCCCAATGGTTGCTCTTCGGTGGGCTGGTCATTTTGGTGGGTTTCTACCTGTGGATATCCAAGAGGCGTACCCCAGCCGATTCCGCATAAACCACTATATTTTGATAGAGTATTGCGGCTTCCCACAAAAGATGGTATACCACTTTTATATCCCGCTATCTTGGTTCTTGCAGAAAGGCTTGTGATTGGATTCTGCCCCTTCCCTTGATTTCTCCGATCTTTCCGATCTTGATGACGATCAGGCCTATGAGGTCAAGCTTGAAGCCTTTACCGGGCCCATGGACCTCCTGCTTCACCTGATTCGAAAACAAAAGATCAATATTTACGATATCCCGATTGCCTTGATCGCCAGGCAATACTTGGAATATCTCTCTATCATGAAGACGCTGAATCTCTCTATGGCTGGGGAGTTTTTGGTGATGGCTGCCACGCTTCTGTACATTAAATCGCGGACGTTGCTTCCTAAAGAGGAGACCATTGACCCGGAAGATGAAGAAGTCATTGATCCGCGGAGCGAGTTGGTTCGCCAACTTATCGAGTACGAGCGCTTTAAAGACGCGGCGGGAAGCTTAGTGGCACGAGAGCGCCACTGGCAAAATTCCTTTATCCGTGAGCCACTTCCAGTTCCCCAAAAACCACAGGAAGAAGACGAGGTCTGGACGGAAGATTTACAGATATTTGACCTGCTAAGTGCGTTACAGGGTGTGCTGGATCGAGCCCCTTCAGATTCTTATGTCGAGGTCTCAAGGGAAAGTTGGACGGTTGAAGAACGCATTCAAGTCGTGATGGAACGATTAGAAACGGAAGCCACGATCCCTTTTGAGGATCTGTTTGAGCAACATTGGTCACGGCCGTTAATTATCGTGACGTTTTTAGGATTGTTGGAACTCGTGCGGATGAATTTGGTTCGGTTATTTCAAGGAGAATGGTTTGGCCCGATTCACGTGACCCGGCGATTTGTGCCGGCGGTTGAAGGCCATACTCCCGGTCCGCTTCTACCGGAGGATTTGTAATAAGGGCTGACTGTCCTGTTGGCTGAGTCCACAGATGGAGGAATGATGATGATCGATACCCTAACGAATGGACATATCTCCCCAGAGGTAGTCGAAGTGGAATCGTTTGAAAATCAGGATTCGGTTGACGTTGCAGTGAATGGGAACGGTGTCGGTGAGCATGCGATGGCCGATGAGCCTGCCCCAGAGATGCATTGGGATCTGGATGATATCAAGGCAACCTTTGAAGCCTTGCTGTTTGTTTCCCATGATCCGCTTACGATGGAAAAGTTGGCGTCGGTGCTTGAGGGGGTTCCCAAGGCCACACTCAAGACAACCATGCAAACTCTACAAGCTGAATATGACCAGATTGGCCGAGGCTTACAAATTACGGAAGTAGCCGGTGGGTTCGTGATGGCGACTCGGCCTGAACAGTGCGGGGCTATCAAGCAGCTTTCTAAGGCCAAAACAGCGACGAAACTTTCACGCTCGGCCCTAGAGTCGTTGGCCATTATTAGCTATAAACAACCGATTACTCGTGGGGAGATTGAAAAAATTCGCGGCGTGGAAACGTCCGGTGTCTTGCGAACTCTGTTGGATCAAAAATTGATTCGAATCGTGGGCCGGCAAGAAGTCCCAGGGCGGCCCATTTTGTATGGAACCGGCAAGCAATTTCTACAACGCTTTGGATTGCGTGATCTTCGAGACCTCCCACCGTTGAAAGAGCTGAAAGAGTTAGGTGCTTCTGAATCGTTCTCATTGGAACTTCCTTTTGATTCTCAGGAGGGTTCAGAAGAATCTCGTGTTGCGGATCTTTCAGCCTAAAATTGAGTAGGTGCATACTCCCCTGTCCATCTCTTGCCGCTCTTCACGCTTCTTCCTTACGATTGAGAAATGTCCGTGAAACGTCAAGCAGTTATGGAATGGTGTGAAGCTATGAGGGAAGGCCGATGGTAAAGGTGCTCATGTTTGGACATGCTCTGCGAGAGGCGGTGGAAGATCCTGAATTGGAAATTTTTTTAGAACAATCGGTTTCGCTTCGGCAATTATTGGAAACGTATCAAGAACACTTTCGAGAAATTATGCCCTTTCTGCAATCGCAGGAACTCATGTTCACGATTAATCAGAAGATTTCCACTCTAGATGCAACGGTGAAGAATGGGGACATAGTCAAAATTACGCATCAGGGTGGAGATCAGTCTGCGGATGGAGCCAGATGGCATAATCCATAGTGTATTTCTCATGTTCGAAAAGAAGTTCTCCTTCAAGAAAAAGATAGTATTCTCGATTGCCTTTTCTGAAAAAACTCCGGTTTTATCCTGAATTTCATTTGCGGGTGGTCTTATATCTGTGGCTAATTGCTGGGAATAATTAATCGGAACATTTTGTAAAGAATCCTGCTCCCTGAATAGCAATCATGTGCCGAGAGTTATT
>JAQBGS010000277.1:0-10104 GCA_032128535.1 Nitrospirota bacterium | reverse complement strand
ATGGTTGACCAATGAAGCCAAGCCTCCCGTCCAGACCTGGTATTTTCCTCAGTCCCAACAACCCGTGGTCCGTTCTTATCCGGCCTTGGTCTTTTTGCAAGGTGGGAACCATGAATTTCTATTCAGGCTGAAGGAAGGCTTATTGACGTTTCTCGAAGTCACAGTGAAAGCCATGTAAAGAAAAGGGCTTTTTGAAAAACGATTAGAAGAGCATGCCAAGAAATGTGCGATCTGTGGAATAAACTAACACTGAGGGTAATCATCAGCTCCTATGCCTATCATTTACAGCCAGGTCTATTTTCTTTCCTAGAGAAGCGCAGTACATCGAGGTTCAACGGACGGAGATCCTATTGAAAATTCTTGAGTCACGCTATGGACGGTAAGATGAAGATCATGTAACTTTCTCCGGTCTTTGGAATGAACTCTTTGGTTCTGTGAAGCTCAAAAAAAAATGGGTTGTTCATATGAGCAACCGTGTGTGAAATTTTTTGTTTCTTCAGTAAAGTTAGGACAGGGATTTTTGCTGCCCAAAGGCAAGAAACATCTGTTGATTGTGACGGCTTCGCATGTGGTAGAGGTGAAGACCGATTGCGGGCGAACCAAGCGGAAGGGTATTGGAAAAACTATAAGACGGGAAAAAGGTCAGATGATAGGCACAGATAGGGCTTATGCGGTCCCGGACACGTTTTCTTCGGCTTGGGTGAGAATTTGAGCAAATCGTTTACCGACAATGTTGGTGACTTTCCCCATAATTTCGGTCAGTTCTTTCAATTCTTCCGGCTTCAGTTCTTCTTTCAGATTAGGGTGTAGGCCCCAATTGGCGTTCACGAGTTTTCCATCTCGTTTAATCACCACATGCAGAATTTCTGTTTCGGGTGAATTGGTTGGAGCTTTGGACGATGAGGTTTCGGCTCCTGAGCTGCCCTGTGCCATAATGGTCTCCTTCATTCAAAACGTGATGAGCCACGATTGTACTGTATTACGGTTCTGCCTGTAACCTCCTCAGCCTGTCCCTCCTAAATTTTCCTCCTTGCTTGTCTGACTTCAGGGTATAGGGGGTACATTTCTTCTTGCATTGGATGGGGTTATCTATAGTCCGGCGGAACATCATAGGGAGTGGTTGGGCGAAGAGGGAATGGCGTAGGGACCACTCCGTATTCACATTTTGAGGGGGTAGGCGGGTATGGAAACAAAACGGCGTAGATTTTGGGACAACATGAATATGAATGACCTGGCCAGGAATTTTTTTGAAGGGTTGTTAATCCTTGTGCCAGTGGTGACGACGTTGTATGTGGGCTGGCTGGTCCTGCAAACGATTGACGGGTGGCTGAATATCCCTATTCCCGGCGTGGGATTTCTCGTCACCCTTGGGCTCATCACCTTAACGGGGCGGTATGCCTCCACGGTGTTTGTGCAAAAGGTGTTGGATATGATGGAGGCGGTGTTAATTAAAGCGCCGTTTGTCAAACTGCTCTATACCTCGCTCAAAGATCTGATTGCGGCGTTTATGGGCGAAAAGCGACGATTTGATCAGCCCGTCCTCGTCTCCCTCTCCCCTGGGGGCCATGCTGAAGCGGTGGGATTTGTGACTCGAACCGACTTGGAGTTTTTGGGATTGCTCAACCATGTCGCGGTCTATTTCCCGCAATCCTATAATTTTGCTGGGCACCTGTTGGTGTTTCCTAAGGAACAGGTTCGTCCGTTAGAAGCAGAAAGTGCGGAAGTCATGGCCTTTATTGTGTCGGGTGGGGTATCTGGGGGACCGCAGGACCAAGGGGCTCTGGTGGCCTAACTCCAACATGAGATGCCCGTACGATAGCTTCCGCCATGCGAAAGGAATGCGCTCGCTATTCATTCTTCGTCTTTGAAGTTTCATGAGGCAGAATAGGCGGGCTCTGCTTCCCATTCCCGGTCTCAGGTACTTGCCAAGGCTGACCGATGAGGTTCATGATGAGCAAGTGAATTTCAATTCCATCTTGTCGAATAGTCATTCATCTATTAGAATACCTATTCACTAGTTGGGCAGGACAGCGAAAATAGTCGAAGGGTTGTATGGATCAACGGGCACAACGAAAACAGCGCGAATATGAGGCCAGAAGGGAAGAAATACTCCTTGCGGCTGAGCGCATGTTTTCGCAACATGGGTTTTTTAAAACCAGTATGGCGGAAATCGCGGAATCGGCCCAATTTGCGATGGGCACCGTGTATCGTTTTTTTAAGAGTAAGGAAGAAATTTATATTTCACTGATGGAGGCCAAGGTCGAGGAACTGTTGAGCCTTCTGAAAGAGGCCACCAAGAGTGGTACGACGGCTCCCGAAAAACTGCGGGAAGTGATACGCGTGAAGTTGGCGTTTGCTGATCAAAATCGTAACTTTTTCCGGATTTATGTCTCAGAATGGAGTGGGTTTGAATGGACCGTGAAAAGCGCGTTTGGCGATCGGGTGTGGAAAAAGTATTTGGCCCAAATTGATCTGGTCGCCAATCTCATCAAGGATGGCATAAAAGCCAAAGAGTTTCGTCAAGTGAATCCGAAAGATACCTCTTTGGCTCTCCATGGGATGTTGAATGCCACGATTTATGTGTGGATTTTGCAGGCAGGGCCCAAAGAATCTCTCGTCGATAAGGGGGAATGGCTGAGCGCGTTATTTCTGGGGGGTATTGGTGCCGTCAAGACGAACACTTGACTGTAAAATGCCATGATGATTCGTACAAATATTTGTTGGTTCCTGCTTGCGCTGGTCGTTGGTGCGGCAGGATTTCTGGGATGCAGCGAGGAGCAACAAGCCGCGCAACCACCAAAAGGACGGCCGCCGACACCTGTTCGTGTTGCCGAAGTGGTGAATCGCACAGTGCAAAAAACCATCGAGTTGGTGGGTACGGTCGAACCCTGGCGCCGGAGCGTCGTGGCTGGAGAGCTTGCGGCATTGGTCGAGAAATTCCCGGTGGATGAAGGCATGGCGGTCAAGCGGGGCGATATGCTTGCCCAATTGAGAACAGATACTTTAACCATCCAGTTAAATGCAGCCGAGGCAACCCATCGTGAATCTGAGGCTCGGTATCAACAAGCGAAAAAAGATCTAGCGCGGATTAAGACCTTGTTCTCCAAGGAATTGATCACACAAAAGGAATATGACGATGCCGTCACGCAGGAAGCGGCCTTGGCACTACGGTTGGCACAGTTGGAGTCAGCGCTCCTTCAAGTGCGAGACCGTTTAAAGAAAGCACGTGTTGTTGCCCCATTCGATGGGTGGGTCACCAAAGAGTTCACCGAGGTTGGACAATGGATTGAAGCCGGTGGGCCGATTGTGGAATTGGTTGATCTCTCACGTGTGCAAGTTGAAGTCCCACTGCCGGAACGGTATGTCGGCGAAATCAATGTCGGGGCGTCGGCCACGGCCACATTTGATGGGATTCCAGGATTTAAGGCTAAGGGGAAGGTATTTTCCGTTGTGGCGCAAGCTGACCGGAATTCTCGAACCTTTCCTATTAAAGTGGAATTGCCGAATGTCGATCTCAGGATCAAGAGCGGCCTGGTGTCCCGCGTCATCTTGCAGGTGGGAGCGCCCTATGAGGCCCTGGTGATTCCCAAAGATGCACTGGTTCTTCGTGGGGGGGCTGAGTTTGTCTTTGTGCTGAAAGATGGCAGCGTATCACAAGTACCCGTGGTCCCGGTTAATCATGTGAACGATGAGGTAGAAGTCAGCGGCTCACTTGAATCGGGGATGGTGGTCGTGGTTGAAGGCAATGAACGTCTGTTCTCTGGGCAGCCTGTTCGCGTGCTTGAAGAGGAATCACCGACATGAATGTGATTCAATCGGCGATTCGCTATCCGGTCACCACCACGGTTGGGGTGTTATTTATTATTCTGTTTGGTGCGGTGTCCTTACTACGTTTGCCTATTCAACTGACTCCGGATGTGACGAAAGAAGAAATTACCGTCGATACTCGATGGACTGGAGCCAGTTCTCACGAAATCGAACGAGAAATTATCGAGGAACAAGAAGAGCAGTTGAAGGGCGTCCAAGGCCTTGAACGCATGTTTTCTGAAAGCTCCTTTGGGAGTGGGAAAATTGTGTTGCGGTTTCCGGCTGGAACCAACTTAGATGCGTCCCTCCTTCTCGTCTCCAATCGGTTGAATCAGGTGAAAGAATACCCGGATGAAACCGATGAGCCAGTCTTGAGTAGCGCAGATTCCTCAGGGGTGGCTGTTGCGTGGTTTATTTTTGAACCCCTAGAGAATAATCCCGTGCCGATCGACAACATGTTCGATTACGCCGAGGATGTGATTAAAGCCAGATTTGAACGAGTGTCGGGTGTGGCAGCTTCGAATGTTCGCGGGGGGCGCGAGCGGGAGATGCAAGTCTTAGTGGACCCCGCCAAGCTGGCGGCACGTTCCCTCACCTGGGTGGCGTTAGCGCGGGCGCTCGATCAAGAAAATCGCGATTTTAGTGGCGGGGATTTTGATGAAGGCAAGCGATCCTATGTCGTGCGGACCGTGGGTGAATATAAAGCGCCGGCCGATATCGAATCAGTCATTGTTGCGCGCAGGAATGGCGCACCCGTCTATGTCCGCGATGTGGCGTCGGTCAAGCTGGGCTACAAGGATGCGGAGACTGTCGTGCGGCAAGCCGGAAGGTCCAGCATTGCCATTAATGTCGTTCGACAACCCGGAGCGAATGTGCTTGAGGTGATGGATGGGTTGCGGCAAGCCGTGCGTGAACTCAATGAAGGACGGTTGAATCCACTCGGTTTCAAGTTGTATCAGGTCTATGATGAGACCGATTACATCTATAGTTCGTTGTCCTTAGTTCAACAAAACTTGGTGGTAGGGAGTTTGTTGGCTATCGTGGTGCTCTATCTGTTTTTACGAACCGGGAGCACCACCTTGGTGATTGGGTTGGCAATTCCCATTAGCATTATGGGGACATTTATTGCCTTGTGGTTGTTGAATAGAAATTTAAACGTCATTAGCTTAGCGGGGATGACCTTTGCCGCCGGCATGCTGGTCGATAATTCTATCGTGGTGCTGGAAAACATCTATCGGCATCGCGAAGCCGGCAAGTCACTCATCCAAGCGGCCTACGATGGAACGGCCGAGGTATGGGGGGCGGTGCTGGCCAGTACGCTGACGACCATTGCCGTCTTCATTCCGATCGTGTTTATTGAGCAACAATCGGGACAACTCTTTCGAGACATTGCTATCGCGATTAGTGCAGGCGTGGGCCTCAGCCTCTTGGTTTCCATCACGGTGATTCCCAGCCTGGCGGCTCGAATTCTGACGACCCGTCCCAGGCGGCAGGACGTGGTCGCGAATCACGGGATTCTGAGCTCCGGGTTTGATGAATCGGTGCTTGTGACGGATGAGATGGTTCCTCGATCTCATGGCTTGGCTGATCGTATGAGTGCGATGGTGTCGAATGTGTGTGCCAATAGGTCACTTCGTCTCATGACGATTGTTGGCCTCATCGGACTGTCGTGTGGACTCACATGGCTGTTGATTCCCCAAGCAGAATATTTACCGACGGGGAATCGAAACCTTGTCGTTGGCATTCTGCTGCCTCCGCCCGGCTACAACTTGGAGACCTTTCTCAAAATGGGGAAGACGATTGAGGCAGGGCTGTATCCATATTGGGCTGCCAAGCCTGGTTCTCCTGAGGAAGCGCAACTGGACGGACCCAGCATCAGAAATTTTTTCTTTGTAGCACGTGGGCGAATGGTCTTCATGGGTGCTCGTACCAATGATGATGCTCGGGCTAAAGACCTGATCCCGGTTTTGCGTCGTGCTGTGGCAGACCTTCCAGGCGTCATTAGCATTATTACGCAACGTAGTTTGTTTCAGCGAGGATTAGGTGAAGGCCGGAATATTGACATGGAAATAACAGGGCCGGATTTGAATGCCTTGGTAGGCTTGGGAGGGAAAATTTTCCAGCAGGTGAAGGAGTTGATACCTGATGCCCAAATCCGGCCAAAGCCCAGTTTGGATTTGGGCACGCCAGAACTTCATGTCACGTTACGACGTGATCGTGCGGCGGATCTGCAACTGACGAATCAAGAGCTGGGTTTTACCATTAACGCATTAGTGGATGGGGCGAAAGCTAGCGATGTGAAGTATGAGGGTGATGAGATCGATTTGACGGTTCGTGGGGAAGATCGTTATGCGACAAGGACCCAAGATATTGAAAAGATTCCCATCCATACTCCGGGAGGACGACTGACCACGGTTGGAGCGATTGCGGATGTGAAGCTCGTTCCCGGTCCAGAACAAATTAATCACATCGAACGGGAGCGAGCGATTGTGATTCAAGTCATTCCACCGTCCGAGATGCCCATTGAAACGGCCATGGCCCTATTGCAAAACAAGATTATTACCCCATTGAAACAAGAGGGGTCCTTAGGGCAACTGTACAATATCAGATTGTCGGGAACTGCCGATGATTTGACGCAGACGTATGATGCCCTAAAATGGAATTTGATGCTGGCGTTAGTGATCACCTATTTGTTAATCGCGGCTCTGTTTGAAAGTTTTCTCTATCCCTTGGTTATTATCACCAGTGTGCCCCTTGCGGCAGCTGGCGGCTTATTAGGCTTGGCGTTGGTCAATCAGTTTGTGGCCTATCAACCCATGGATGTTCTGACCATGTTGGGGTTTATTATTCTGCTCGGCGTGGTTGTGAATAATGCCATCCTGGTCGTTCATCAGGCTTTAAACTTTCTTGACCCCACGCGTCGTGAGGGGAATGAAAGCAGTTCATCAACGAGTACGTGGTCGACTGACGATCCCATTGAAGCTATTGCGGAATCGGTTCGAACGCGTTTTCGTCCCATCATGATGAGTATGTTAACGACAACGTTCGGCCTCTTTCCTTTGGTGGTGTCCTCGGGCGCCGGGTCGGAATTATATCGTGGCATTGGCAGCATTGTGCTGGGTGGGCTGGTGACCTCGACGATTTTTACGCTGATTTTGGTGCCGGCCTTATTTAGTTTCTTTATGGATGTGAAGAAAGTGGGCCTGCGCATGATGATGTCCAAACCTGTCGTGGCGACGAGCATGAGGGAAGTGTAAATGATGGGTCACCAAAACTGTAACAACAGCCGCGATGTGGTTCACTCAACGGGAAAGCAGGGACGTAGGTTGGATGTCTCGTTATGGGTGCTGAGAATGGGGCTGACTGTCTTTCTGTGTGGATTGGGTCAGACAGGGCTAGCTGCGACCGAGCAATCACCTTCTGCGCAACCCGAAGCCCCGGTTCTGAAATTAAGTTTGCGGGATGCCATGGATGCTTCTGTGGATCAAAATCCTACGGTCAGGTTATTTCAAGAACGCATCAATCAAGCACAGGATGTGGCCAATACTCAATTAGGCGAATTATTGCCAAATCTCTCAGGGACTGTGGGTGGAGCCCGGCGTCGGTTTTTTACGGGGTCATTTGGTGGAAGCCCCACCGTTGTCGGTCCCAAGGATTTTTACGAAGCGCGCGCCTTTCTTACCCAAAACCTGTTCAGCTTGAGTCTCATTCAAAAATGGCGGGCGGCCAAAGCTGGAGTGGATGTGGCAGGGTTGGATGCGGAAGTCACCAAACGTGATACCATGGCCACCACCGGCCTTATCTATTTAGAAACTCTCCGAGCCAAAGCTGCAGTGGACGCTCGCAAGGCGGATGTCGCACTGAATAATGAATTACTTCGTTTAGCGACGGAACGGAAATCCGCGGGCATGGCGACAAGCTTGGATGTGACGAGGGCGAAGGTTCAATTGGAAAACGCCAGACAACGATTATTAGTCGCTGAAAATGGGCGGGATCGTGGCAAACTCAATCTGATTCGGGCCATGGGGCTGTCGTTCGATGTGCGCCTGGTCCTCACGGATGAAATGAAATTAGTGCAAGTCTCCGAACAATCTATAGGAGAGGCCATGCAGGTTGCGAAAGAAAACCGGACTGAACTGAAGGTACAGAAAAATCGTGAGCGACTGGCCTCCCTGACGTTAAGTTCTGTGACCAATGAACGGGTCCCCTCCATTCAGGCCTTTGGGGATGTGGGCATGATTGGCAATCAAATTCCCAACGCACTCACCACGGACAATGTTCAGGTTCTTATGAGGGTGCCGATTTTCGATGGCGGGCAGCGGGAAGGAAGAATTTCGGAGAGTCGCAGTCAAGTCAGACAGGAAGAAATCAGAACGCAGGATGTGCAATATCAAGTGGCTTTGGAGGTTCGTGATGCGCTCATTACGCTGAGTTCGGCCAAACAGCAAGTAGCGGTGGCCGAAGAAGGATTAAAGCTCTCACTCACCGAATTAGAATTGTCGCGTGAACGGTTCGCGGTCGGTGTCGCCACCAACCTTGAAGTGACGGATTCCCAAACCCGCGTGGCTGAAGCCCGGGATAATTTGATTCAAGGATTATTTACCTTTAATGCCTCACGTCTGAGCCTGGCCAGGGCGCAGGGTCAGTTGGAAAAATTGTAACGGACCGAGCGTTCTTGCTCAAAAGGTAGCATGACCACACTCCAACTCAAACAAGAAATTCGTACGGCCGCCAGTAAGCGGCGCACCTTTGCCATCATCAGCCATCCTGATGCGGGCAAGACAACCCTCACCGAAAAACTGTTGCTGTACTCCGGGATGGTCAGAACGGCAGGGATGGTCGGTGCACGGAAAAATGGGAAGTTGGCCACGTCGGACTGGATGGAAATGGAGCAAGAGCGGGGGATTTCTATTACTGCCTCTGCCATGCAGTTCCCATATAAACAGGCGGTGATCAATGTGTTGGATACGCCCGGTCATCAGGATTTCTGTGAAGATACCTATCGGACGCTCACGGCCGCAGATAGCGCGATCATGGTGATTGATGCGGCCAAAGGTGTGGAAACCCAAACGCGAAAACTCTTTGAAGTCTGTCGGCTCCGAAAAATTCCCGTGTTGACCTTTATCAATAAGATGGATCTTCCGGGCAGGCTGCCCTTGGATCTCATGGCTGAAGTCGAAGACGTCTTGGGGATTCACGCCAGTCCCATTAATTGGCCCATTGGATCTGGGCGAGAGTTTATGGGTGTCGTGGAACGGGACACGCGTCAGGTGTTGCTATATACGAAGACCGCAAAGGCCGGTGCGGCCAAACCTGAGTTGACACAACTGTCCTTGGATGATCCTTCGTTAAAGAATCGTGTGTCGGCCTATGTCTGGGAAGAATTAGAGCATGATCTTGAATTATTAGATATCGCGGGGAATCCTTTTTCCAAGGATGAATTCCAAAATGGCAAAGTGACGCCCGTGTTTTTCGGATCAGCTCTCACCAATTTTGGCGTTGAACCGTTTTTTGATGCATTCGTCGATATGGCCCCCCATCCTCATGCCCGGATCGCGGATACGCCGGATGGACAGGAACAAGCCATTGATCCAGTCGATGTGCCGTTTAGTGCCTATGTGTTTAAACTACAGGCCAATATGAACCCACGACATCGTGATAGTACGGCGTTCATGCGTGTGTGTTCGGGGAAGTTTGATCGAGATATGGTGGTCAAGCATCATCGAACGAAAACCGAGGTGCGATTGTCGCGTCCACACAGCATGTTGGCCAAAGAGCGGAATACGGTGGACGTCGCCTATCCTGGGGATGTCATTGGGATTATCAATACCGGAGCCTTTCAGATTGGGGATACGATCTCGTTAACGGACGGCTTCAACTATAAACCGCTTCCTCAATTTCAACCGGAAGTCTTCGCGCGCGTGCGTCCGACCGATACCACGATGCGAAAATCCTTTGATAAAGGGATTGAACAACTGGCGAAAGAAGGCACCATTCAAATCATGCGTAGCCTGGATGGGCTGGAATTTTTTGTTGCGGCTGTAGGGCGTCTCCAGTTTGATGTCTTGGAGTTTCGCCTCCAAAGTGAATACCGCGTCAAGACCATTGTCGATACGTTGCCCTACGAATCCAGCGCCTGGTTGGTGGGAGATGTAGCGACCTTTAAACCGCCCTCAGATGCCCTAGTCGTCAAAGACAGTCAGGATCGAGCCGTCGTTCTCTTTCGAAGTGCTTGGTCCAAAAACTTCGCGCGTGAACGAAATCCCCAACACGATTTCAACGATATGGGGTAATTTT
>JAQBGS010000276.1:0-4247 GCA_032128535.1 Nitrospirota bacterium | reverse complement strand
CACCTCAACCTGGCTGAGCGGGAGGGAAAGGTGTTGTTTCATATGCGTCACGTGCGTCTCAATGGCGAGGTCGACCAATCGCTCAGTACAGCCCATGACTTCGGCGTTCAGGTCCGGCGCGTCAAGGAAATGCACCGTGATCCGTTCTTCGGGGTCAATCCACGGACGGATGAGTTTTTCTTTTTCCTCCCTCGTCATGTGCGCTCCTTCTTTTAAGTTGTGAGAAATATATTCCGCCAGGAGAGCCATCTCAAAGGGGATGCCCTTCTTCTCCTGTCCATCCGGTCGGTGTCCAGATCCCGGTCCTGGGACTTTCCGGATTCAACCAAAAATAGCAGAGGCGGGCTCAGTAACGAAATCACGACGACGGATGGCGATTTGAGTTATGTGGTTATACGGGGGATATCGGGAATCGAAGAGAGGAACGACAAGTGGGAGAGGAGTGCGAAGGCTTTGAGGTACGATCTAGAGAACACGTGAGTTTGAGTTTTTTGACCATACGGGCTCGTACCTCGGAATACGTTTTGGTCAAGACGTTATTTTTGTTCTGTCTATGGATGGCAACTTTGGTGAGGGCCTTTCCCCTGGTTCAAAAAAAACCTCCGAGGGAAGAAGGCCTTCATGTCCCGGAATTTGTGGGGGTGATCGGTAATCGAATGGTGAAGGTGGTACCTTTCCCTTGCTCACTCTGAACAGTGATGGTACCGGCATGAGCATCCACGGCATCCTTAACAATTTTTGTTCCAAGTCCGGTTCCCCCGGCTTTACCGCTAATCGCCTCTTTGGTAAATAATCTGTCACGGATTTCTGATGGCATTCCCCCACCCGTATCAGCGACCGTTAACACCACAGTTGTTCCATCTGCCCCTACTGACCCACTAATGGTGACTGAGCCCCCTACAGGGGTTTCCGGGATCGCATTATTGACAAGATTGTAGAGCGCGTTGAACAAACGGTTCTCATCAGCCTGAATGGACGGAAGGAGGTCAAGGCCTTGGGCGTGCAGGGCAACCTCCATCTCAGTGGCATAGAAGCGGAGGATGCCAAAGACACCCTCTACCACTTCCGACACCTGGCAAGACGCAAACCGGATGGGGCTGATGATCCCTTTGACCGTATCGGCAATTTCCCGCATGCGACCTTCAATCCGACGGGCATTCTTGACGATCATATCGACCGCGTCCCTGGTAAATTCTCTGGAGGCCGACAATTCCTTAGCGGTGACGTCAGGCAACTTCGCAAACAATTCTTGAAGGTCGTCCTCTAACAATTTGGCGCCACCCAGCACGGGCATCAGCATATTCTTGATATCGTGGGCAATATCCCCCAGCATCACCGTCACACCAGCGAGTTTGGTTTCCTCCAATAATTCTGCAGTCAACCGTTTTCGCTCACTAATGTCTTGGAAGGTCACCACAGCCCCGATCACACTTCCCTCCTCCCAGATGGGCGAAACAGAGGAGTCCGCAGGGAACGAGGTGCCGTCCTTGCGCCAGAGCACCTCGGTGTCGTTTTGATAAAACGTTCCTTTCTTGAGCGCGGCATGAATAGGACAGGCTTCTCTGGGATAGGCAGACCCATCGGATTTCATATGATGGATCATCTCGTGCATCGGCTCGCCAACCAATTCCTCAATTTCGTACCCCAACATGTGAGCCCCGGCCGGGTTCACAAAAGTAGTGTTGCCTTCTTTATCCAATTCATAGATCCCCTCGCTCGAGGCCGTGAGGATTCGTGCGTAGTGTCTTTCGAGATTCTGGTGGACTTCCCTCACTTGTTGACGTTCAATGCCCGTGGCGATGCGATCAGCTACTAAACCAAGACTGTGGAACGTAAAGCTCGTCAGGGCCTGTCGGGAAAACACGGCCATGACACCCGCCACCTCTTGGTTGATCAGCAAGGGGTACCCGGCAAAGGCCACAAGCCCCTCTCGCTTGGCCCAGGCTTTTTCTGGGACGCCAGAATCCTCAATGATCGCATTGATGAAAGAGGGCCTCTTCTCAAAGGCAATCTGACCGATTTGAGAATGACCGAATGACCCCTGGCCGACCAAATCCGTCAAAAGAGTCGAAAGCCCGGCACTCGCCACCAGTTCCAAGCCTTCCTCCTGTGACTTCATCGTCCAGAATCCCGCCCATGCCCCATCAAGGTGCCTGATGAAGGCTTCCGCACACCCCTGCAAGCATTCGCTCAGAATTTGGGGACGGTTCAGCACCTGACCCACTTCAGCCTCAAAGGCCAACAGTCTGTTCCGCTCCCTTAAGGCCAATTCCGCCTGCCTTCGCTCAGAGATATCACGGATGATGCCGAAATAAAAAGTTTCTTCGCGGAGCAGGGATTTGGAAGGAGCCATTTCAATAGGAAATTCTTCTCCGTTCTTTCTCAAGCCATGCAATTCGACAGTTTTAACTATGCCGCGCCCACCACCCCCAGCCAGTCCCACCAACGCCATTCCATACCGATGCGCTTCGTGATACCGGGCTGGAATGATCAGCGTCAGTGACCTTCCCATAATTTCCTCCTGGGAATAACCAAACAACGTGGTGGCACCCTTATTCCAAGACAAGATGTTGCCGTGCACATCCCACAAAATAATGGCATCCGTGGCCGTCTGTACGACAGATTGAAACCGTTCTTCAGCGGCAATCCCCTGCTGAGTCATTTCTCGTGCCGGATGGCCGGAAGCCTTTCCCCTTACCCCTTGAGGGAAAGTGGCGTTCTGTTCTTTCTCTAGATTGTATTGCATGGGTTTTTCTCTATTTCTTGGAAAATTGTGATAATGATGATCAGCACGTCGCATGGATCATCGTGACATATCGTCAAAGATAGGCGAACCGCCTACGGGAGAATTCATACTCACTGGAAGGCAAGTTCTTTTTCAGAACGTCCTGGCCTCTCAATAAAAGACGCATAAATGGCCGCGCCCCAGAAGAGAAACATGTTGCCCAAGAGAACTTCGAATGGATACATGGTAGATCACCTCTGTCCTTAGACCGGTGTGGTCAGAAATGAACTCCCGGAAACCTGATCTGGCGACCAGCGTTACAATCGAAGCCGCCAAACGGCACCGATTGGTGAGAAGAATGTTAAACGTAGACTTGGGGAGACAGCGGAATCAAACGCGCGGGAAGGAATGCGGAAGCGCGAGAGATACGATAGTCAGCATAGATTCATACGTCCAAATTCTATGCTATTACTTAAATACCATTGTGTCAAAGTCGCTCGATTAGATCAGGAATAATTGTTTAGACCATTTGGTCCACATTTCAAATAAAAATGGCATTAATCTATCTCACCGCTTGGGTTTCCCTAGGCCATAGAGCCTCCAGCATCAAGATATTTCTTTTAATTTAATTGGAAAACTACCAACATTAGGGGGAACTGAATTGGGTCTGGTTTTGCAAACACCCAACACTAAAGCCTTACCTAGGAAGCCTCACGGTTCTCCTCTACTCACCCATTTCTATTGGCCGCCATCGTGTTGGAGTAGAAGGGACTTCTTCTTTTTGGTTTTCTCCAAGCCCCGCACTAGGACTTGGAGGTCAGCCCGCCTTTGGCGTGGTCGCGGAGCGCAGCCAATTTCGGAGATTCGGCGAGGACTGTTTGAGCGAAGCGAGTTCCGCAGCCGCCGAAGTTTGCGAGCACCGCAGGGAATCTGAAAGACCACGCCAAGGTGAACATGGTTTTGGGTCCTTTTCCCGAAAGAAAAGGATCTCGCCGTTCGGGGCCGAGACCCGGCATTTCATTGAATACTGCGGATAGGGGAGAAAAGATGGGTGCCCGAAAACTACCGTTAGGAATGACAGCCCTTAGCGGGTATGGGGTCGGGATTCTTTCTGTAGAAAATGGATCCGGCAAATATCCCATCGAAGACTTTGCATTCCTTGATTGAGTATAATTCTGGCCATGCGACAACAGATGATATCGGCCATCCAACGCAGCGTGCCCATGGTGACGCCTACGTTCATCCTCGTGCCGTTCCTCACTGTTCTCTGTCTCATCGTGCTTCCGGTATCCGCGCTATCGGTGCAACCCGAGGCGGATCACGGCGTCTGGCGCACGGCAACGTCTGCACCGACGAAGCGAACTGAGGTGGCTGCCGCTACCGTGAACGACAAGATTTATGTCGTGGGCGGATTCGAACAACCGGGCTTCGGCAATCTGATGAATCTTGCGATTACTCCATCCCTCGAAGAATACGATCCCTCCACAGACCGATGGACGTCCAAAGCTCCAATGCCGGTCGG
>JAQBGS010000275.1:0-3507 GCA_032128535.1 Nitrospirota bacterium | reverse complement strand
TTTTCTCAATCATAATATGGTGATAACTCGGATTGCTCGCGAGGAATAGCAGACAGGAGTCAATCACCTCATTGATTTGAACTCTTTCCCCCAATGACCGAGATAAGGGCTTCACATATTCCCTGATTTCTTGAGTGAGCTCTTCAATCTTCCCAAGATCTTCTCCAATAATTCTATGAAGCTTATCCATAAATTCGCCGTCATGCTGGCGTAACTGAGCAATTTGAACGAACGCTTTTATTGATACCAGCGGATTATGAAGTTCCTGGGTTAAACCATCCGCCATCGCTTCAATGGAACGCAACCGATCAACTTGGCACAACATATTTTCGGACCGACGATTTTCTTCTCGCAAAATGGCATTTTCTAAGGCTAATGCAGATTCTTGGATAAGGGTATTCCAAACTGTTTTCCCCCCTAACGTCCGAATCACTTCACTCGAATCAGAGCCAAAAGCCAAAAAGCCTAAAAGTTGATTATTCCCAATTATTGGGTACAACAATTCAAATCCAGCCTCTTCCAATTCTTGAGCAACCTGTTTTTCCCATTCATCAGAAAGGTCTAATTCTTTAATTGATAGTCTTGACTGGGTGCCTAATAACCATTGTGGAAGATCATCAAAAACAGCCAAGCCATTTCTTAATAAGGGGTGATCTTGGGGAAATCCAATCGTGGCAATGGCCTTATACCGGCTTTCGTTCACTTGCAAACTGAAGATAGCCGCTCTGGTCGTTTTAACCCATTTCCCTAGTGTTTTTAAAATAGCCTCACCTAAATCGGGTACATTTTGAAAGCTAGCAACTTCCGATGAAAATTTGGCGAGAGTTTGAATGCGTAACTCTCTGCCTTTCATAATTGTTCTCGCCACTGCCCCCTTCGTACCAACCTTCATTTGAAATGCCGCCACGACAGTCAAAAGGTGAAAAATCAGTTGGATAATGGCAAATTGAGGATTAATGGTCCCGAAAACCCATATTTGGGCCAGTAAAAGAACCGGGTAAATCGGTTGGGAAAGCAATAGCAGCAACGCGAAATAGGAAAACCCTTTTTCAACATGCACAGAATAATCTAACCAATGAAACCGCAATAGGGTATAGGCCACAATGGAAATATAAATCCCAAACCCGACCGTGCCGTAAGGAATGATTTCAATGCCATACCATAGAGGATAGTTCGTAGCCCCTCCAATATACCCAATCGTCGATCCAATGAGTAAATAAAGAAATTGTCTTCGGGGCAACCCTTTTCCTTTTACATACGCCTGGGCTAGAAGGACGTGGGCAACAAACACAAGCGCAATCCACCATACTAAGCAAAAATGAAAGGCGATACCTGGGACCCCCCAATGAGGGAATAGGGAAATGGGTTGGACATTTTGGATATAAAGGGGCGTCGCATCAAAAATCAGGAAAATTCCACCAACAATATAATTCCACTTAATAACATTCTTCCAGGGAATTTCCTTTTTCAACAAATACAGCACATGATGTAAAAACGTGATCGGGATAAAAATAGCGCCTGCCATCAAAAGACGTAGATTAAAGAGGGCATAGGTCTCCGACTCGGAAATCTGCCAGGCAAAATATCCAAAGCTCCAAATGGCCGTAGAAATTCCAAATAATCCAAACGTCCAATGTCGAGGATCACGGGGACGGCGGAAATAGATAAACGCGGCAAGTCCAATAGCTGCTAGACCATTGAGCAGCCCACTAATAGCAAATAATTCCATGGTGATTGTCTTACCGAGGGAAGATAATTATTCGAAAAATAGGACGCTTGGAAGAGATCGGCATACTTAAAATCCGCACCAGCCTTGAGAGGATCTGTCTTGGAAACAAACCGTAGCGCGAACAGACACAATGGTCAAGTATTCAGGATAAAATCTCAAAGATTTACCTGGGAAGTGACATTCTTCACACAAGACACTCCCACAGCATTTTGCTCAATATCAGCTTGGGGAAGAATTATGAATTTGATGGCTGGAGAAGAGGAAGCTTGAGTACTGAAGTTAAGCTGGAAAGGGTGTGATCGTCAGGCAAGACCGATCCCGAGCGATCGATTAAGACCGTATGAAGACCAGCCTGTTGGGCCCCATAAAAATCTTCGATTGGATGATCGCCGACATGAAGCACTTCATCGGGATTCAGCATATGTTGTTCCAAGGCATGTAAAAATATTTTGGCAGCGGGTTTGGCAGCCCCGGCCAAACTCGATATTGTCACGGAATCAAAAAAAGGTTGAATGTGAAGTGCCCGAGCGACCTGAAAAAATCGGCTATCAAAATTGGTAATAATCCCAAGCTCGAAACCTCGTTCCTTTAACTGAGTCAACACCTCAACGGTTTCTGGAAAGAGTTCCCAATGAGTCGCTTGACCGAACGCTTCATAGACTTCGTCGAAAAAATCATCAAACTCCTCGAACATGCCCACACGGTAAAAAACTGCATGCACCACATCAAACCACCATAATCGCTCACATTGTTTCAATTTTTCTGGACGTTCCACCGAAAAAATTGGGGCAGGCATGTCCTTCATCGTTTCTATAAATCTTTTATTCAGTGCGTTGCGCACTTCTTCAGTATCGGGAACCCCATACTTTTTCGCGTAGGTCAGGTAGACTTCTCCAACCGAACCCTTGACATCAAACAACGTCCCAACCGCGTCGAAAAAAATGGCTTTAATGGGAGAAGCGGACATTCAGCTCACCTGAAATCAGCAGGGCTTGCCTACGCATATGGATTAATAATAATTTCCAACGAACAGAATAAGACAGAAAAGAAATCAGAAATGAGGCGGGACCTAGCAGGGAAGAAAACTAGCGCTGCCCTTCGATGCAGATACTGGCTTACTTCTTTTTGCCTTTTTCGCGTCGAGTCGTTTCCAAACTTTTCACACGGCGTTGATTTTTTCGATGCTTTCTTCGCATTTCACGATCTTTTTCACGACCACGAGGCATAGCAATTCTCCTTTTTAGTCAATAATATGAATTACGGCATTCTATACCATAGCGTTCCTCAAGGGAACAAGAGCCGATATTGCAGGGGTTCAGGTCCCATGCTAACATCCAGCCGCTTTAAGATTTTGATCAGCTAATATGTCCCCTCCTCCATTAGACAAAACCTACAACCCAACGGCAGTCGAGCAAAAATGGGCAGCCTACTGGGCTGAGCATAAGCTTTTCCAGCCACGGCAAACGGAAAAGTCCGAATCCTATTGCATCGTCATTCCGCCCCCCAACGTCACAGGCTCCCTCCATATTGGTCATGCCCTCAATAATACCCTGCAGGATATTCTCATTCGGTGGAAACGCATGCAAGGCATCCAAACCCTCTGGATACCAGGAACCGACCATGCCGGGATCGCCACGCAAAATGTCGTGGAGCGCCGTGGGGTGGTCGTAGCAGAAGGTGAACAGCACAGTCTGGTCGGTGGTGGCAGCGGCCCGAAGGGACTCCAGCCGAAGCTTCGCAACCAGCTCCCAGAATGGAGGGGTCCCGAACTGAAAGAG
>JAQBGS010000274.1:0-21560 GCA_032128535.1 Nitrospirota bacterium | reverse complement strand
GACTCCGAAGAAGAATGGAGAAGAATTTTCCTTAGAAGGTTGGCCAGACATGCCGGAAGAGCATGCGGCCCCTCGAACGTTTCTTCTCTTTGCTGACCCATTTTCAACGCCGATAGACGAATTATTTACTCTCTTGGATCACCATGCTCCTGGTTCGTCCGCCATTGGGGGAATCGCCAGTGGAGGGATGGATGAAGGGGAATCTCGATTGATCTTAAACGAACATATTTTTGAATCGGGAGTAGTTGGTGTGGCGATCCAGGGAGGCGTCGAAATACGAACGGTCGTGTCACAAGGGTGTCAACCAATTGGAGAGCGATATGTCGTCACAAAGGTTGATCGGAACGTGATCCAGGAACTTGGTGGCATTCCTCCATTGGAACGATTGGAGACGACGTTGAAGGCTTTGGGGGAATCTGAAAGACAGCAGGCAGCGAATGGATTGCAGGTGGGGATTGCCATGGACGAACATCGTGCCGATTTCGGGCAAGGAGATTTTTTGATTCGTGGCTTGTTAGGAGCGGATCGGCAATCCGGGTATCTGGCCATTGCGGATTTTGTTCAGGAGGGACAAACCATTCAGTTTCATATTCGTGATGCCAATGCCGCAGGCGCTGATTTAAGCGGGTTGCTCGCCAGGGAGCGCTTAGCCTCTCCGAACGATCAACCCAAAGGGGCCTTACTCTTTAGTTGCAACGGCCGTGGCCAGCAGTTTTTTCAGAGCCCACATCATGATGTTGCCGCTGTGCATCAACACATGGGCATGGTTCCCATCGCGGGGTTTTTTGCGGGAGGAGAAATCGGACCAGTTGGGGGAAAAAATTATTTGCATGGCTATACGGCTAGCATGGTCCTGTTTTATGATAACTCTCCCATAGACCGTTAATCCCGCAACATTCACCACAAACCCTAACCATCGGAGAGTCCATGATGAAGAATAGAATTGCGCGGTTATCCCTAATTTGCTCATCCTTGAATCTTAAAGCCTGCGTACTATTGACGCTTGTCGGAATATTCTTCCTGCCATTTGCAGGTCATGCCGCTGAAGAAGCGATGGTGAAAACGTCGTCAGGTTTGCAATATGCTGATCTTGTGGTGGGCAAGGGTCGTGAAGCGCATGCGGGAGAAACAGCCACGGTGCATTATACGGGGACTCTGGTCGAGGGAACCAAGTTTGATAGTTCGAAAGATGGCAACCAACCGTTCTCATTCCGACTTGGTGCGGGGCATGTGATCAAGGGCTGGGATGAAGGTGTGGAAGGCATGAAAATCGGTGGAACTCGAAAGTTAGTCATTCCATCCGACTTAGGATATGGAGCGAGAGGTGCAGGGGCGACCATTCCCCCGAATGCAACGTTAATATTTATCGTCGAACTCCTCGATCTGCGTTAATGAACGAAACCCCTCTCATTCAGGTGCATCGTGCGCATAAGGCGAAGTTGGTGGACTTTGCTGGCTGGCTGATGCCCATGCAATATACGGGAGTTCTGGATGAATACCATGCGGTGCGTCAGGGGGCGGGCCTATTCGACGTCAGCCACATGGGACGAATCAACGTGGCAGGCGACCAGGCCGAAGCTTTATTGCAATGGGTCAGCACCAACGATGTTGCACGGCTTGGTGTGGGACAGGCGCAATACAGCATGGTTTGCCAGGAGGTGGGAGGCATACTCGATGACATTTTTATCTATAAAACTGGGCAAGCAGAATTCCTGGTTTGTGTGAATGCTTCAAATCGAATGAAGATATTGGAATGGTTTCAAAAATATCAGCAAGAGAAATTTCCGCAAGCAGTCATTCGGGATCAATCTGAAGAGTTAGCGCAATTGGCCATTCAAGGACCATCATCACAGGCCTTGCTGAAAAATGTGATCGGGTCAGCAATAGACAGACTGAAACCTCGTCAGTGCCTCACTCTTGAAAGGAATGGGTTCTCTGGATTGCTAAGTCGTACGGGCTACACGGGGGAAGTTGGCTATGAATGGTACCTTCCGGTAGGAGAAGCACAGCGGGCCTGGGAACAATTGCTCAAAGCTGGGGAGGGTGACCAGGTCAAACCGGCAGGGCTTGGGGCCCGTGACCTACTTCGACTCGACGTCGGGTATTTGCTCTATGGGAACGACATGGATGAACAGACGACACCGTTAGAAGCTGGAGCCGAATGGGTCGTGGCATGGAACAAAGGCCCGTTTCAAGGTCAACCCGCTCTCCAGCAACAAAAAGAGCAAGGCCTCGCTCGAAGGCTTGTGGGATTTGAAATGTTAGAACGAGGAATTCCCAGACATGCTATGGGAATCCTGAAGGACGGAAATATGGTGGGTAAGGTCACCAGTGGAAATTTTTCTCCCATCTTGCAAAAAGGCATTGGGTTAGGGTCGGTTCCTCCAGAGTTAAGTGATGAAGGAACTCTGGTAGAAATAGATATTCGTGGGAAACGGGTGCCGGCCAAAGTCGTCAAACTGCCATTCTATAAACGCCCAAAATCTTAATTCCTGTTTTTGTCTCCGAGATTGTCCATGCAAGAAGAAACACTGTTGTCGACGAAGCGGATGTATACGGGAAAAGTCTTAAAGCTTGACCTGGATACGGTTGCTTTGCCAAACGGACGCACAACCGAATTGGAAATTCTTCGGCATCCCGGAGCTTCCGCAGTGGTGCCTCTTAAAGAGGATGGAAGGGTGGTCCTTATCCGGCAACTGCGACATGCGGCGGGGGGATTCATCTACGAAATTCCTGCGGGGAAATTAGATCCGCAAGAAGATCCACGAGATTGTGCGGCTCGTGAGCTAGAAGAGGAAATCGGGTATTGTGCGGGTCACTTAGAATTGTTGACCAGCATTTGGACGGCGCCAGGATTTACGGATGAGGTCATTCATATTTATCTTGGGACTCACCTGGAAGTAGGGAAGCAGAATTTAGATCAGGATGAAGTCCTGGAAATTGTCGAATGGCCGCTTGAAGTCGCCATGGCCAAAATTCTGGATGGAACGATTCGTGACGCCAAAACCATCATTGGGTTACAGATGGTGTATGGTAAGAAAACCTAAATAACACGCACCAAACACACGCTCAGGCGACTTTTCCTAAGCGCGAGGTCTCTCCGCTATCAACCACGCTGAGGAGCGGATCCGCCCATTCATCTCGATAAGCACTTATGAGTTCCACGCGTCCCAAATGAGGAGCTGGGCGGTTGTGCCGACTTTCGCAATGAAAACGAGCTTCTAGCCCTAACTGCTCCAAAAGATAGTGTGCCAACTCAATCCTGGCAATAGCTCGCGTTGCCGGAATATGGCGAATGCCGGTCTCCCGGGTTCGAGCAAGCTTCATCACTCTCCTAGCTAAATCCTCCACCCATACCACTGAACGATATTCGTCTTCAACAATAGTGATGGGAAGCCTGCGTTGGGTGCGGTACCGAATCCAATCCAGATGGCCCGTACGACCATTCGGCGAGGGGCCAATCGCCAACCCCGTTCGAATGATCAACGATTGTGGTCTTTCTAAAACCAGGTGCTCCGCTTCCACGCGAGTGCTTCCATAGACACTAATCGGGCATGGTGGGGACTGTTCATCATATGTGCCATCCCCGCCAAAGACATGATCTGAGGAGACATACACCATTCGTGTCTTTTGGGGTAGAGCATGCAGAACCCGTTGAAGATGTCTGAGGTTGACCTCTTTGGCCCAATCAGGATTGGCCTCACATTTCGGTACATCGCACACCGCATGACAATACAGGAGAATCTGTGGCTGGTGTAGGTCAAATATGGCTTCGACCCATACAGGATCTTCAAGGTTGAGGACAGGCCATTGTTGAACGGCTGGGGCGGTATTCCCTGGGGAAGTGAAAGGGATCACCGCGTCGGAAAATAGTCGAGCCAGGTTAAACCCCAAAATTGAGGTGGCGCCAAAAAGCAGAATAGAATGACTCATGAGGGTAGAGTGGACATTGTTGTGAATGGAGAAGAAATTAGTGTTCCGTCATGAACCAGCCGGCGATGGAGAGGCGTTTGTGATTGCCAGCTAAGGTATCCACTCGGCAGACGCGATGAAACTGTGGGACGGTAAAAATTGCCAATGAGCCAGGTGAGGGGGAAATGCATTGGCTCACTTCCAAGTTTTTCTTTCCATTGAGACCAGCGGTTTCTTTGTACAGGATGAGTTCTCCGCCCCAATCCGGTTGCCATTCTTCATGGAAATACGTGGCCAAGGCTAAGCGGCGGGTCGGAGGGATTTTCCCTTGCGCATAGGTGTAGGCATCGTCCGTATCGTCATGTGTCGAGAGGCAGTCGCCGGTGCCATAGGAATAATAATTGAAATTGATATGTCGCCCGATAATATTGGGAAATGATTCCATATAGTCGGCAACACAGGGGAGACCTACCCGTTCCATGAAACGAGTGCCTTCCCCTGGAGCAATTTCTGCTTTGAGCCAATTGCCACAATTCTGAAAGGCATGTGCGACGGGTGGCATGTCGGCTAAAGCCGTCCAGGTTGAGCGAGCCATGGCCTCTCGAAACATCTTCCGTTCGTCTGCCCTCCAAAAGTTTTCCAAGATTAAAACAGGGTCTTGGGCAAAGGAGAACTGTTCAGAA
Organism: Nitrospirota bacterium; assembly: GCA_032128535.1. Lineage (GTDB taxonomy): Bacteria > Nitrospirota > Nitrospiria > Nitrospirales > UBA8639 > Nitrospira_E. The sequence goes on along the minus strand of JAQBGS010000274.1, from coordinate 16,965 downwards.
TGAAAACTGGAAAAGTTGATTTTCATGCGTTTTTCTCAATCGCCCTTCGTCAAAGTCATGAGACATCTGCCGAACATCTTTTTAGCAAGTTCTTCATGGTGTCGCAATGTGTGGATCACATTCTCTGTAGAGCAATGAGGTGCGATAGGCGCAGTTTTTTCGTCCGAATTTCGATTAGCAGGAAGGTCAATTCAAACAGATATCTGACGTATCCTTTTGGTTAGCGTCCGTGAGCCACCTGGCAAAGCCCGAGAACATATACTTGAGGCTATTTGAGGAAATATCTTTAGATAACAATTGGTTGTCACAAGATTTTTATTAGAATTGGAGTAAGCCATTTGATGGCAATAGTTTTGCATTAAATGGAAATTACATTCGCTGAAGGACCATCATCGTGAAATATTTGCCAAGATTGGTGGGCGAGGGTACTTGAAAAGGTGGGTTGTCAGTGAATCAAGAAATAGTCGAGCAGATGGTATGGAGGAAGGCCATTCCAAACGTATGTGTTGTCACTCAAGATCATTTCCCTGTCATGAACAAGCCCATTCTCATTATTGATGATGATCGACCTGTGAGGCGGGCGTTGCGGTTGTTATTAGAGAGCCACGCGTTTGACTGCAAGGAAGCCGACGATGGGTTGGAGGGCCTGACGCTGCTGGATGGAGGCCTTACTGTGGACCTCATTCTTTCGGATTATCATATGCCAGTGATTGATGGGTTGAATTTTCTCAAAGCCTTGGCCTATCGAGTGAGTGGTCAGGGAGTGCCTGTGATCTTGCTAAGCGGAAATATGACAAAAAAAATGGAAAAGATTGCGAAGCAGGCTGGGGCGTTTGCCGTGATCGCGAAACCCTATGATCCTCAAAAGTTGTTGGCCGTCATCTCTCGGGCCTGTAACCGGCCAATTTCCTAGATGCGGTGATTATTCAGAGTTTTCATTCATTAGGTTGAAGATTGCATGATTCGGAGATTATGAACATGTGACAGTAGGAGATGAGGATATGAGGTCAACGATTGTGGTGATTGATGATGAGGTCGATATTTGTTCCTCTTTGCAAGAACGGTTGACGATGGATGGGTATCACGTTCGGGCTGCACCGGATGGTCGAAAAGGGTTGCAACTCTATCATGACCATCAGGTAGATCTTGTCATTACTGATGTGCTCATGCCGGAAATGGATGGTCTGGAAGTGGTGCGTAAAATCCGGCGGCTCAGCTCGACCGTCCCTATTATTGTGATGTCTGGTGGAGGGGGGCGTGACTTAGATTTTCTGGTAGAAGCCAAAGAATTCGGTGCGACTCGGACTATCTCTAAGCCTTTCCGCCTTGAGGAGGTTGTGGCCATGGTCCATGATTTACTCGATTCGCTTTCTGATCCTGACGCCTGATCAAAATTCCTTCGCCTGAAAAACCTCGGGAATTTTTCATTCAATGCTAGGTAAAGGAGGCGTTTCACCATAAATTTTTGAGAGTTATAAACCGATAAGAGCCTATGGATAGTACGGCCTTCTCATCGCCAAGCCTTGGGACGATATCTCAAAAGTCTGCTAGGAGTGTTTCAGTCGATGGCCACCAAACTTGATATCCGATTGAATACGGTTGGAGCCATCATGACCTCTCGGGTCGTGACTATTGAGATGGATGATTCTCTCCAAGTGATTCAAGACGTGTTTCGACGAGTGAAATTTCATCACCTTGTGGTCGTTGATGAAGGAAAGATTGTCGGTCTTATTTCGGATCGTGATTTCTTTAAAGCCATTAGCCCTTTTGTGAATACCTTCTCCGAAACCAATCGGGATCGCGCAACGTTGGAGAAGCGAGCCCACCAAATTATGTCACATTATCCCGTCACCGTTCTCAAATCTTGCCCGATTGAAAAAGCGGCCAGGATGATGTTGGAGCGGGGAGTCTCATGTCTTCCAGTCACCAATTCCGATCGTACAGTCGAAGGTATTCTCACGTGGAAAGATCTGTTTAAAGCGTTTCTCCCACCGAAATCGGATTCTTCATTCTGAATCCCCACAGGCCCGTTCCCGCGCCTTCCGTTCATCCTAATTTCTCCCATCCTGTCACTTTAGCCATACCGAGCATTTCGGTATACTGCGCTATCGTCATCACTCCAAGAATCCTTTTCCTAAGAACAACGAAGGAAATCCAGACAAGCTGAACCGAGTCTTGGGACTAGTAGGTTCAGGAAGAAAGGGACACGTAAACATGGCAGATAAACGCTTTATTCTTGAATTGGGGAAATTGCTGATTGCTACAGCTTGGGCAGATGGCACTCTATCTACGATAGAAATCAACGGCCTCAAAGAACTCCTGTTTCAATTGCCGGATATTTCGGGAGAGGAATGGATGGAACTGGAACTCTATATGGCGTCCCCTGTAGGAGAAGCAGAACGTCAACGTCTGTTAGGTCGTGTATTAGGACGAATGGGATCAGCAGAGGATAAAGCGTTGGCGTTGGAAACATTAGAGAAACTGATGCCCCCAGGAGCATCAGAGAGTGATCAGCAAACGGAAGTCGTTCAACAGCTTCGTGACGATCTGGAGAAGGGCAGTGGCGGGTTTCTGGACCACCTTCGGCGACCGTTTCGTCGAATGCTCAATCTGCGTGGGCAGCATTATAGCGACGAACATGATCGTGAAAGTCGATTGGAAGATTTCATTAAAAACACAATTTATTTCCAGGTCACCATGGAATTACGAGACCGAGGCATTACCTTTGATCTACCTGATATCGACATTCGTAAGCTGTGTCTCGCGGCAGGGCTGATGGCTCGCGTGGCCGGCGTGGATCATGTGGTGTCTTCTGAAGAAACCACGGTCATGAGTAAGGTGCTTCAGCGCCATTGGACGTTGACTGAAGATCAGGCGCAACTGGTCGCAGAAATCAGTCATCACCGGATCTTTCGAGGGTTAGATAGCGTACGATTGGTGAAGCGCTTAAAGGAATTGACGACGAGAACTGAACGGAAGGAATTTCTCGACTGCTTATTTGAGGTCGCCAATGCTGCCGATCAGACCTCGTTTGAAGAAATTGAAGAAATTCGCAGCCTTGCCCAAGGCATGGACCTCAGTCATCAGGACTTTCTTGATGCCAAACTTGCGATTCCCCGAGAAGAAAGACGGGGCCTGTGAATACATGAAACAAGATAGATTAACAGGTGGGATTCGGGGTTAAGAGGGATGCATGATGAATTCGTTATCTCTCGAAGCGGTCGACGACTGCGGCGCCCCAGACGTTGACCGTGGTTCGACACTGATCTAAGAACCAATCCACCGCTAAGGTGAGCGAAATGCCTTCATATTGGTAGGTCGACGGCTTTGAGCACCATGACCATTGTCACAAGGCCAGTCTCGGGAATGCCAGCGGCTCCGATAGCGGAGAGGGTGGCGGTCAGCAGTACAATAATGGTTTCTCCCAATCCCATTCAATCGCATAGGTTGGGGCAATAAACATGGGGTCTGGTACCACTAAGAGTGACGGGGCCCAGCCTTCGGGGAAGCCATGGCCGCCGCGGGGATCTACTCCTACGATCTGGCTGTCTGTGATCCCCTACGCTTTGGCGATCTTTCTCAGTGCCTTTCTGCTGTTTCAAGTAGAGCCAATTATCGCCCGGTATATCCTGCCCTGGTTCGGAGGCACACCGGCGGTCTGGACCACTTGCATGCTCTTCTTCCAGGTCTTCCTCCTGGGCGGATATTTATACGCTCATCTTCTCGCAAGCCATCTCTCCCCTCGGTACCAGGCGCTTCTTCACCTGAGTCTGGTGGTGTGCTCCCTGGTCTTTCTTCCTATCACCCCCGAGGATACATGGAAGCCGGATGGCAACGAGAATCCAATGCTGGCGATCGTTCTACTCCTCTTGGTGACCATAGGGGCGCCTTTTCTACTGGTCTCAGCTTCAGGCCCTCTCCTGCAACACTGGTTCAACCGAATCCATCCCACCTTGTCACCTTACCGGCTTTATGCATTATCTAACCTCGGCTCTCTCTTGGGACTAGTATCCTATCCGTTTTTCGTAGAACCCCAATTGGGGCTGAGCACGCAAACCTTCCTCTGGTCTACCGGGTACAGTCTGTACGTGGTCCTTGTTGCTTGGAGTGCAATAACTCTGTTTCGATTCGCAACTCAGAACGATTCATCCGAGAATCCTGGGTATCTAACCGGCACTAAACTGTGCCTCATTGAGAGACTTCTGACGCTCGCGCTCGCAGCTTGCGGATCAGTTGTCCTTCTCGCGAGCACGAATCAGATCTGTAGAGACATTGCGGTCATCCCGTTTCTCTGGGTCCTCCCGCTGAGCCTTTACCTCATTTCCTTTATTCTGTGTTTTGATCACCCACGATGGTACGACCGACGGGTCTGGGTGCCCCTGCTCCTGACCTCTCTCTCCGCGGTGGTCTACCTGCTGCTTCAGGATTATGCGGAGACCGAGATGAATCTGTACTTCCAGATTTTCATCTATTCAGCTGCGCTCTTTGCCTGCTGCATGGCGTGCCATGGCGAACTAGTTCGCCTGAAACCTTCTGCGGACTATCTCACTTCCTTTTACCTCATGATCGCGCTAGGCGGGGCCTTGGGCGGCGTGTTCGTCAACCTGGTTGCTCCCGTTCTCTTTAAAGGCTACTGGGAATTTCATCTTGGGCTGGTGGCCACCCTCATGCTCCTGGGACTCTGCCTGTACCGGACGATGGAACCGCTCCGATCATCACTCGTGCTATGGTCCGGAGGAATTCTTTGGGTGGGAGGAATTGTCGCGTTTGCAGGCTTCCTGGGTTTGCATATTCAAGAGCAGCAAGCGAGCACCATCCTGACGCAGCGAAACTTCTATGGTGTCCTGCGAGTGAATGAGGTTGACATAGGGACGGAGTTCGCTTCCCGTTTTCTCTATCACGGGCGCATTTCCCATGGTAGGCAATTCCTGACTCCCCGGCGGCTCTCATACCCGACTGCCTACTATGGGCCTTTCAGTGGAATCAGCTTGGCCATTAGCCGTCATCCCCAACAATTGAGGTTGAACAAGCTAGAGGACAGGGCGCAGCAAGGAGGTTTGCACGTCGGGAACATCGGGTTGGGGGTGGGGACGATCGCGGCGTACTCCAAGCCTGGCGATACCTATCGATTTTACGAAATCAATCCTGACGTGGATTGGATAGCCAGGGAGTATTTCACGTATCTCAAAGACGCCAAGGGAGCCCACCGGGTTGTGCTTGGAGACGGGCGTATTTCTCTCGAGCGGGAATTGGCGAACAATACTCGACAGCAGTTCGACATTTTATCGGTGGATGCCTTCAGTGGCGACGGCATTCCTGTGCATCTGCTGACGATAGAGGCCTTCACCTTGTACTGGGAGCATTTGAAACCCGACGGGATTCTTGCCCTCCATATCACGAACCTTCACTTTGACCTCAGCCCCGTGGTCCGGGCTCTGGCCCGAGAGTTCGGCAAGCAGGCCTTGTGGATCAAGGACATGGCCGACCGGGAGAGAGGGAATAACCTTAGCGAGTGGGTCCTGGTCACGAGCAACCAGACGTTTCTCAAAGATCCCTTCGTCAACTTCCGAATCGCGCCATGGACAACTCTCACAGAACTCCTGTGGACGGACGACTACAGCAACCTTTTTGGAGTTGTCGCACCATAACCCATCCCCTATGGTCAACAAACTCATTCGACCTCACAGGAGTAATATTTCAGCTGTCCACATTCTGGTATTAGTAATCTCAAACCCATTGAGGGAATGTTGAAAAAAGCCACCAGAGGCGTTCTCGCCGTTTTGCCGTGCTCACGTACTGGGAGTACGCTCCGCGCGTCAAAATGGCTGCGGCCTTGCTGGATGACTTTTTTGACCATTCCCCTTAGCTATTGATACCAGAATTTTTCTAGCGCATATACGGGCTATTTTCGAGAATTATTCAACCGGCCTATTGAACAAAAACACCCTACTCATGAATTCAAGCGGGGATGCTTGGATACGTTTTATAGATTAGGCTTCCATCTCTCCGGTATTTTATTACCTTTTTTTTCTATCGAATTATTATCTCTAAGCACACTGGGCATAAATGAAGAGTCAGCATTTATTCCGTTTCTTAAAATCCGGAGGATGATTTGAAGTGGTTCAATGAGCTTTCTTTTAATGAAAACAATTCCCACCTGGCGCAAATGGAGAACCGAATGTATTCCAAAACAGAAATAAGGTAGGAGGAGGGAATTGAACTAGGGAAGACAAACCTCTCTACGCAAGATGGGAAAATGCGCAAGCATCTTCGTGAGTATTGTCAGAGACGACACAATCGAATTATTTCTGGACACGGTTGAGGCGACTTATGATCAAGGGAAAATCTTGGGGAGGGATGGTACGAAAATATTAAAGGGTGCCATATTCGGCGATGAGGTCTGGATCATGCTGTGCGGCAATCGCTGGATCAAAATTCATGGCTTCCATTCGTTATGTAGTTAGGTTGTCTGTTGGTGTGTAACAAAACGGGGAATGAAAGGTCATTTCCCTGCCTTCTCTTGAGCTAGGACGGCAAGTGTTTGATTTAAAAATTTCCCCAGTCCATCCATTGCTTGGTTAAACAACTCGGATCCTTTCCAGGTTTGTTTATTGAGGTCTTGGTGTTTTTCTGCCCACTCAAAGGCCACTGGAAGAGGCATGAGCCGGATGGGCCCCCCTGTCAGTTCTGCCCACAGGATACCCAAGACGGTGCCTGCCCGGAGAGAAATATGAAGTACCTGAACAGGATTTTTTTCAGTGTCCTGGCATAACTCTGCCGGAGAGGTGACCAAATATTCCCGGCAAGCGGCAGGGCGATGTTCATAAATAGAACACGCCTCGTTTTCCAGAAAGATACAGGGTAGACGTAAGGCATAATATGCCCGGTTGATGGGGTCTAGGTCCGAATCGGTTTTCTGGTTGGGAGACTCTGCCAATTCCTGCAGCAATGGAAGCAGTCCCGCAGCTTGTAACCGTTCTCTGGCTTCCGCCAACCGATGTTCTATTCGTGTCCGATGGTCCTGTGGCATTTCTTCCAACATCTTTGCAAGGGCAAAGGCTTCGGGTGGGGAGACTGGGACCATGATGCGCTGACAACAGGCTCCACACCCCTTTTGGCAGGAAATCTTCTCGCCGGCCTTGAGTATGGTGGAAATTTCCAGGGCTTGAGCCTGTTCTCCAAGGGATCGGACCACAGGCACAATGTCGGTAATCGGGATGAAACTAGTGGGAACATCCACTTGTGCCTGTACTACCCCCGAAGTAGTATTGATGGAGAGATTGAGACGTTCGGAAGGCGGTGACATATTAATCAGCCCAACGTCAAAATGGTTATTTGGTGGCTAGTAAATGGTTTTGGGAAAGTGATGAACATTGGTATGAAGGTCGACGTATGGCCAGCCTAGCCTCAAGGGTTGATGTTGTCAATTCTCCAAGGGAGCCTCTTAGAATCACAGTATGTATCAGCAATAATGGGTGCAGTAAGGGGGGAAAATAGGGTGATGTCTACGTAACAATTCTATCAGGACCAGAATTATTGGGAAGAATTTTGTTCAGTCCGGCATGATTATTTGAAGGCGCTCGTAGAAACCGTGGAACAGAGCTTTATCCGACGGGCCTCGGTGAATTGTTTCTCTGGTATCACAACATGCGACCACATCGGGTACAGATCATTATTGTGAAACCACCGACCCATGTTCGACACCATTTAAACGGGACGCCCTTCTCAGAGATTGCCCCAATCTATGCGTCTGAAAAAGAAGCGGTGGAGCACGTGGGAGCTATGTGATAGACGTCACGTCTCCCGCTCAGGCATAGGCCTTACGGTTTGTTCCGTAGCCAGTGATTTAAGAGCCCCTTATCAAAATGAGGTAAACCTCATACTTTGACATACGGAATCCGTCTACGACTGACCATGGTATGCAGGCTTTTATTGAATGTGCGGCCTGCGGTTTAGGACAACCTTGGGTCAAAGTTCGGACTTTGACATATTATTTTCGTCACCTTTTTATTAAGTGGAACGACAAATTTAGGGATTGCGTCCAAATGATAGGAACAGGGGATGGAATGGGGAACGAAATTGGAGGATTGTTAGAAATAGATGAAATGCTTGGATTATGAGTACGTAACTAGATTTTTATGTTTTTAACTACTGAGGATAAAACTATTCTTGGGTTTCCCATCGATCTATCACCGCTGCGCCGACGGCGTCGCCCCAGACGTTGACTGTGGTCCGACAGCGATCTAAGAACCAATCCACGACTAAGATGAGCGAAATGCCTTCAATTGGCAGGTCCACGGCTTTGAGTACAATGACCATGGTGACGAGTCCTGCCTCCGGAATGCCTGCTGCGCCTATGGCAGACAGAGTGGCGGTGAGCAGCACAATAATGGTTTCTCCCAACCCCATTTCAATCCCATAGGTCTGAGCAATAAACATCGCCGCCACGGCTTCATACAGCGCTGTCCCGTTCATGTTGATAGTGGCGCCTAATGGGACCACAAAACTCACGACCCGTCGAGAAACCTTCGCTTCCTCGATCAGACTTTCCATCGTCAATGGTAGGGTAGCCGAACTGGAACTGGTTGAGAACGCGGTCATGAGTGGGGTACTCAGAGCTTTGGCATAGGCTGGGACCGAACGTTGACCGAGAAATCGTAAGGCTAAAGGAAGCGTGACCAAGCCATGAATGGCTAAGGCAAGGAGCACCGTGCCTACATAGGTTCCTAAGCTGGCCAATTGAGGCAAAAACCCCGAAAATCCACCTGCTTCGCCTAACCGTCCGGCCAGCAAGGCGCCAATGCCCACCGGGGCGATCCACATGAGCAGGTGCACGATGGCCATCATGGCTTCGTTGATTCCTTCAAAGACCCTGATCACAAGGGCGCCCTTTTCCCCAATGGTGGTGAGGACGCCACCAAAGACCAAGGCAAAGACAATCAACGGCAAGATTTGTGTTTCCGCCATCGCCGCGAATAAATTTTTTGGCACTAAGCTCGTCAGGATAGATTTAAACAAATCACCCAGGGTGGTGGGTTTGTCTTCCATTCGTTCTGACAGGCTTGAGGTCTGTCCAGTTGGTGTATCAAGGCTGGCTTGTTCGGTTGGTGTTCCAGGGTGAATCGCGATGACCAAGATGAGACCGACCAAGACCGCCAGTCCGGTTGTGGTCATAAAAAACAGAATCGTACGAAGCCCTATCGATCCGAGTTTGCGCACATCCCCCAAACTGGCTATGCCCACGATCATAGAACTCATGACTAAAGGGACCACCAGTGCAAATAGCGCTTGTAAAAACAGATCGCCAATAAACGCGATGCTTAGGCCGATTGATGGGGCAAATCCGCCAAGGAGAATGCCCGAAACGATACCCAGGAGCATGCCAATGAGGAGATGATGGGGGCTCGTGGTTTTCATGAAGTTAGAGGGGGGATTCTATATCGGAGACAGGAACAGACTATTCAATTATTGATGACAGGCGACTTAGAAACCTAAGATGGATAGGTGTTCATTGGAGAACACGTGCAGACTAAATTTCGATCACCATAGGCGCTGTCGATACGCGAGACGGTCGGCCAGAATTTGTGGTCTCGTAACCAAGGTGCGGGGAATGCGGCATGTTCTCGGGAATACGGATGGGGCCATTCCGATTGGGCGATGGTCTCAATAGTGTGTGGGGCATGTTTGAGGGGATTATTGTCACGGGGAAGCCGACCTTCTTCGATTTCCGCGATTTCTTGGCGGATGAGAATAAGCGCATCGCAATACCGGTCCAATTCTGTTTTCGATTCGCTTTCGGTGGGTTCGATCATCATCGTTCCCGGAACCGGCCACGAAATCGTGGGTGCGTGGAAGCCATAATCCATCAGCCGTTTCGCCACATCTTCCACTTCTACATCGGCTGATTTTTTAAAGGGACGCAGATCCAAAATAAACTCATGTGCGGCCAGGCCGTTCTTTCCCGTAAACAACACCGAATAATATTTGCTTAAGCGCTTAGCCATATAATTGGCATTTAAAATGGCGACTTGTGTGGCCTTGGTGAGTCCCTCACCCCCCATGAGCTGAATAAATGCCCACGAAATGGGAAGGATATTCGGACTGCCAAACGGCGCTGCCGCGATTGCACCAATTCCCTGTGTCCCTCCAGTGGAGACGAGAGGATGTTTGGGTAAAAAAGGTGCAAGGTGTGAAGCCACGGCAATGGGGCCCATCCCTGGTCCCCCTCCACCGTGGGGGATGCAAAATGTTTTATGGAGATTGAGATGGCACACATCGGCGCCAATATCTCCTGGCTGAACCAGTCCAACCATGGCATTCATATTTGCGCCATCCATATAGACTTGTCCGCCATGGTTGTGAACAGTTGCACAGACTTGGCGAATAGTTTCTTCGAAGACGCCATGGGTGGAAGGATAGGTCACCATGAAGGCGGCGAGACTGTCATGATATTTCTCACACTTGGCTTGTAAATCCTGCAGGTCGATATTACCGGCGCTATCGCATGCCACAGGCACAACTTGCATGCCGGCGATGACGGCACTGGCTGGATTGGTCCCATGGGCTGAAACCGGAATCAGGCAGACATGACGTTGGGTATGCCCTCGCTGTTCGTGATAGCCCCGAATCACCATGAGCCCCGCATATTCCCCTTGGGAGCCGGCGTTGGGTTGCAACGACACGGCGGCAAAGCCGGTGATTTCTGCCAGCCAAGCTTCCAATTGCTGGGTCAACAGGTGGTAGCCTTTGGCTTGTTCACCCGGCACAAAGGGGTGGAGACGGCTGAACTCCGGCCACGTCACGGGGATCATTTCAGCTGTGGCGTTGAGTTTCATCGTGCATGATCCCAACGGAATCATAGAATGAACGAGTGAGAGATCCTTCGATTGCAGCCGGTGCATATACCGGAGGAGTTCATGCTCAGAATGATACTCATGAAACACGGAATGAGTCAGGAAGGGTGACTGTCTCTGGAGTTCGGTTGGGATAGCGGTATCCCCTGTCTTGATTAATTGATCCAAAGAAAACGGCAGTGATTCGCTTGTAGAGAAGACGGTCAGGATTTGGCGAACCTCTTGGATCGTGGTGGTTTCATCTAATGAAATGCCAAAGGTGTCATCCTCAAATCGTCGAAGATTGATAGAGGCCTGCTGGGTCTTTTGTAAAATTTTCTCGGCAGGGAGGGAATGACTTTTTACGCGGATGGTATCGAAGAAGGCCGATGAACGCACCTCACATCCCAGACGGTGCAGGCCTTCAGCCATCACATTGGTGAGATGGTGAATCCGGCTGGCAATGTCTTTTAATCCTTCAGGTCCATGATAGACCGCATACATACTGGCCATATTGGCCAGCAGTACCTGAGCCGTACAAATATTGCTGGTTGCCCGGTCTCGTCGAATATGCTGCTCGCGGGTTTGTAGGGCAAGTCGGTAAGCCCTTCGCCCTTTCGTATCTTTTGAAATTCCCACGATCCTTCCAGGAATCTGTCGTTTGAATTCTTCTTTTGTGGCCATAAACGCGGCGTGTGGTCCACCATATCCCATTGGGACGCCAAATCGTTGAGAGGATCCAACGGCAATATCGGCTCCCCATTCACCTGGGGGCACTAATAGTGTGAGGGCCAGAAGATCTGTACTGACCACAACCAGGCCTCCGGCTTCATGGGCTTTCCCCACCAATGCTTTATAGGATCGCAGTGTGCCATCGGTTGATGGGTAGGAAAGGAGTAAGCCAAAAATTTGGTTTGGTAGGAATTCCAGAGTATCCGGATTGCCGACCTTGATAGCGATGTTCAATGGCTGGGCTCGTGTCTGCAAGACGGCCAGGGTTTGTGGATGACAGTCCTCAGCCACAAAAAATGTCTGACCCTGTACCTTGCTCAGGGCCCGGCACATGCTCATCGCTTCCGCAGCGGCAGTGGCTTCGTCCAACAGCGAGGCATTGGCCAGCGGAAGACCAGTCAGATCAGCCACCATTGTTTGAAAATTGAGTAACGCTTCCAGGCGCCCCTGCGCGATTTCTGCTTGATATGGCGTGTATTGTGTATACCAGGCAGGATTTTCCAGTATGTTCCTGGCAATCACAGGAGGGGTGAGACAATCGTAGTACCCCATGCCAATGAAGGATCGGTACAGTTGATTCTGTGTCCCCATGCGGCGCAACTCCGCAAGCATGACTTCTTCTGACTGAGCTGCCGGGAGATTCAAGGGATGGGAGATACGGATTCCTTCCGGTACGGTGGCTTGAATGAGGGCATCAAGCGAAGGCAATCCCAATGTGCCTAACATTTCTTGAATGTGGCCATCTGACGACCCAATGTGGCGCTGAGCGAAGTTAGTCATGGCGGCCTAGTTTCCTAATGGGCCACGAGAGAAAACGAGCTGACCTGAAACGTCGTTCTTGAGTAGGGAATATGGGTGAAAAATGGGTGGTGTGCACCGTGACAATACCGGAAATACGCGGGCCTTTGTTGGAAGTTGAGAAGAAAACCGAAGTCCGTTAACGATGTTCACCGTTGTCGCAACCACCGCGAAACTTTGTTGGCTCACCCTAGCATGTTTCCCTCTATCCTGCAAAATTTTCCTCACTGGTTTTCAGTGTTTTGGAGTTTTGTTTTGCTCCTGATATTCGGTAGATTCTATTCTTAGCACCAATTGATTTAATCATTTTCTTTAACTGAAGGTTTAGGGGATTGTCATGATTATTCTCTCCAATATTCTTAAATTGTATGATGGGACCTCTGACGGGACTGAGGCCATTCACGAACGAATGGATGTCTGGATCGATGAGGGCCTTATTAAGGCGGTGCAACCGCACAATCCTACACATCCTCAGGGGTCCGAGATGCAGCGAGTTGACTGTTCAGCCTATACCGTGACACCAGGCCTCATTGATTGCCATGGTCATGTGACGTTGTGGGGTGTCGGGAATGAGAATCTGGATCGTATGAATTCCCCAGAAGCGCCCTTCTGGGCGGAGCGCATTCTTTATCGGACGCTCGTTCATGGCGGAGTCACCACCCTCAGAGATGTCGGGGGCGCAACTCAGGTCTTAAAGCGGTTGGTGGAGCAGGGGGTGCTACTCGGACCGCGTTTGCAACTGGCTATTTGTATGTTGTCGACAACCGGGGGACATGCTGATTTTCGAGGGCCTGACCGTTGTTGCGGGGAGTTGTCTCGGCTGTGGCCTGCGGGTCCGGGACGTCCTTCCAGCATTGTAGATGGCCCATGGGAATGCCGAAAGCGGGTGAGAGAAATTGCGGCCTGTGGTGGCGATCTGGTGAAAATTTGTGCCAGCCCTGGGGTGATCTCACCAACCGATCACTTAGAACACCGCGATTTTACCCTGGAAGAAATGGACGCCATTTGTGACGAAGCGGCAGGCCGGGGCATGTATGTAGCGGCGCATGCCCATAGCCGAAGTGGCATTCGCTTAGCCATTCAGTCTGGGGTGAAAGATATTCAACATATTTCCTTTATGGATGAGGAGTTGGCCGAATTGGCCTATGCCAAAGGTTGTCGGGTCACACCCACTTCGTGGGTAGGGCAACGGCTCTTGCAATCAGGCGATTTCAATGAATTTATTACCTCCAAAGTTCAAGCGGTGTCGGAAAGCCATGCGCAAGCAGTCAAAGTGGCTCACGCCAGTGGGTTGAAGCTCTTGGCGGGGACTGACCCGGTTTTGCCGGATATGCATGGTCGCAATTATATGGAATTGGTGGCGTTGATTCAGGAAGGCGTGCCGCCTTTGGCGGCGTGGTTTGGCGCGACGGGATTGGCGGCGGAACAGCTCGGGCTTATGGATACGGGAACCGTGGTTGAAGGGCGAAGGGCTGACCTTCTTGTGTGCGAGGCCGATGTTGTTCAAGACCCGTCTCGTTTGGATAACGGGGCGCTCGTCGAAGTGATGAAAGATGGATGGGGCTATCGGAATGGATTACCAGCCATTCCTCAGCAGACCTACGGGAAGGCAATGAATCACGCGCTTGGGGCGACCTGATTAGTATTTTTGCGAGAGGAGGCCAGGGATTCGTTAGGATGGCGCATCGGTTTTTGGCGTGGGACCAAATTCCTTTCCCGATTCGCTCGCTTCTTCCATATCCACTACGAGTTCGCCTTTGGGGGAATAAAACCCTTGTCCGTCAATTTGCACAATTCCATTGCAATTTTCTTGAAAAAATTCCAAGATCCAGCCGTTAAAATCATACCCTTCGTCAGAAATGTCCTTTTTCACCATTTGGGTGGTGGCAATGAAATGGGCTTTGCTGATGAATTCCCTAGCAATTTGTGCTTCGACCTCGTCAAAGGCAGAGAGGCGGTTCGTAAACCCTGTTTGTTCAGTCTCAAACACATCTTGGTAGGTGCCACGATTTCTGATGCAAAACAGCCGTATAGGCTGGCGTTCTCGATTATAGCCTAACGAGATATGGACCCAATCCCAATCCTCCAAGGCTTCCTGTTCCATTTTCGGAATAAGGGGAATTTGGTTTTTGGATTTGAGAAAATCCAAAAGAAGTCGTAAAGGCGGGCTGTCCTCGCGAGTACAAAAGACTCGAGAATAGACCAGTTCTTCTTTTCCTTCAGTCTCTGATTGTTGGGGGTTGGGAATAACGGGTAATTCTTTTCCCATAATTAATGCCTCACCTGTCTATTAAATAAATGTAATGTAAAGTTCGCCCAAGGCGAATACGATGTGGATCTCAATCCTCTCACCAGACTACTTTACCCTGGGAAAAGGCAAAGCAGCAAGGCAAGATCGCGCGCGAATTCATCCGCAAACGAATATTCCTCGCGCTGGGCTTGTTTTTTGGTTGACAGTATTTACGTCTTTCGGTAGACTCAGGCGCCGTTGTTAGAAGAGGAACACATGTTCCTGTCGTACCTTAGGCGAAGGTTAAAAACAAGGCATCCCTTCCTTGAAATTCTGAAAAACCAAATGGGCTCTGTTACTAAACAATTTTAATGTGAGGAGGAAGTTCGTATGGGAAAAGCCATGACGAAGTCGCAGATTGCCGATCACCTGGCCAAAAAAGCGGATGTCACCAAGAAAATCGCCACGCAATTTCTTGATGATTTTGCAGCCTTGGCTTACAAAGAAGCGAAGAATGCCTTTGTGGTTCCTGGAATCGGAAAACTCGTGCTTGCACACCGTAAGGCGAGAATGGGTCGAAACCCACAAACCGGCGCGGCAATCAAAATTCCTGCCAAAAGAGTGGTGAAGTTCCGAGTTGCGAAAGCGGCGAAAGACGCTATTCTTGGCGTGAAAAAATAAGAGAGTCGATTATCGCTTCTCCTGGTGGTTGATGCCTTCACCGGTATCACGCCTCGCTTCGGGTTTTCGTAAAAGACAGTCAACTGAAAAAGCAGGGTCAGAAATTCTGACCCTGCTTTTTTTGTGTACTCTTCCCCAGCTCAATACATCGCTGGGGTCAATCCACTGCGTCCTAGGCCGTCGTGAGCGACGATATGCACGGCATCACCGTCGTAGATCTTGGTTGTTTCGCTCGCAATACGCTTGTTGACCGTGACCATGACTTTTTTCTGTTTTAATAATTGAAAAATTTCCCGCAAGGGTTTGCCTTGTTTGCGGATGAGCTGTTTGACGGTGATGGAATCTTCCACCTCGCATCCTAACGCCCGCTCCCCATCTGTGGTTTGTAAATCCCCCATTAACGTGATGGTGACCATAAATTGTTCTTTCTAAAAATAAAGATAAATGGATTGGTTTCGAGCCAGGCAGATTCTGAACCCTCTTTAGGGAAAAGGAAGATTTGGTTTACGGCACGGTGGCCATGACTCGTACCGGTCCCCCAGTTCCCCCTTTGATCTTCATAGGAAGGGCAGTGATAGAGGCTCCATGGGGAGGCAATTTCTCTAAGTGTGCAACATTTTCTATGGCGAATCGGTTGGCCTTTCCCAGAACCTGGTGGGCGGGAAAGGTTTGTGATTGACCCGGATCAATACTGGCCGTGTCAATTCCAATGCCTACAATGGCTCGTTGGTCTATGAGAAAAGAAATGGCCTCAGCAGAAAACCCTGGAAAATGTAGAGTAGTGGTATCTTGTGGTGTGGGACTACCAAGGTAGCGAGAGGGATCCGGCCAATATTGGCCCCAACCGGTCAAGAGAAAAACTATGGCATGGCTGGGAATGATCCCATATTGGTTTTCCCATTTCGCAATGTCCTCTACCAGAAGCGTATAATCCGGATTCAAACGAGTCTGAGATCGGAGGTCCAAAACAATAGCCTTTGCCGTTAAATGTGATAAGGGAATTTCATCCACACTCCACCCTGATTCAGCAAAATGAATGGGGGCGTCCAGATGGGTTCCCCCATGTTCCGATGCGGAAAACACTCCGGAGGCATACCAGTATCCTTGGTGCGTATGACCCCAACTCGATTTTTCCCAATGAAAGGGGGCATTGTTCGGCCAATAGATGGTTTGTTCGTCGAAGGGATAGGTCAGGTCCAAAAGGGATTCAGGAGAATGAACGGATGATTGACAGCCTTCTATGACGATAAGGGTCATGAAAAGGCCAATGAAGCATCCATAGCGTAACTTGGGCTGATGAAGAGTTTGGATCGAATACATGGGGAAAAGCCTAGCAAGTCCATCAACGATACAGCAATGAAAGAGAAACATCGAACAACACCCAGTCCTTTTGCGCAAGAGCGCTGAGAACAGGAAGATGTGGAATCAAACCAAGAAACGTGGTAAACAGGCAGGTATTCTTGGATAAGGTCTGATGACATGTACAAAATTATTATCAATCTAATTCTTCTTATCATTATGTTCTACATGGTACGTCGTGCGGCACGGGCGTGGATCGAACCAAAGCCTGATGAGGCGACGCCAGGGAAGGATGTGATGATTCAAGATCCGGTGTGTAAAGTCTATGTGGCTGCGGGAACCGCGATTGTCGAAGAGGTCAGTGGGCAGCGCTATTATTTCTGTAGCCAAGAC